>DATGHB010000197.1:0-8964 GCA_035308265.1 Roseiarcus sp. | reverse complement strand
GTAAATATCGAGGCCAATGCAACAGCTATGAACCAATCATCGCGCGGCAGCGAGGGCCATACCGAGAGCCGATAGAGCCAGAGTCAGCTGATGCCGGCCCAGATGACAACGGGGCAAATTGGGACATTACTGGGTTTGACGCCTGATGGATAAAGCCGCACTCGAGCGCAAGGGCTATAGCGTCGCCGCGCTGCGCGCGCTGGCCCGCCAGCGTCTGCCGCGGGTGCTGTTCGACATGGTCGACGGCGCCGCCGGCGATGAGATCACCATGCGCAACAACGAAGCGGCGCTCGCGGACCTGGAGCTCCTTCCGACGCTGCTTGCCGGCGCGCCGAAGCGCGACCAGTCGGTCGAACTGTTCGGCGCCAGATTGCCCTCCCCGGTCGTCATCGGCCCGACCGGCCTCGCCGGTCTCCTGTGGCCGCATGCGGAACTTGCCGCGGCGCGCGCGGCTGCGCGGTTCGGGACGATCTATTCGACGAGCCACGCATCGATGTCGAGCCTGGAGGAGATCGGCGCGACGGCGCCGGGCACGAAATGGATGCAGACCTTCCTCTACAAGGACCGGGGCCTCACCAAGGAATTCGCCGCGCGCGCGGCGTCCGCCGGATACAAGGCGCTTATCCTCACCGTCGACAACCAGGTGGTCGCCGGACGCGACCGCGACGCCCGCAACGGAATGACCTTCCCCTTGCGCTGGAGCCCGCGCACCATCGCCGACTTCTTGAGCCGGCCGGGGTGGATCATGCGGATGCGTGAGACGCCGCAGCCGACTTTCGCCAATTACGCCGCGCGCTCCTCGATGGCCGCCTTCGGCCCGCTCATGCTCGAGCAGCTCGATCCGGACATCGGCTGGCATGACGTCGATTGGCTGCGCGGCTTGTGGCGCGGGCCGCTCATCCTCAAGGGCCTCCTGCATCCGGACGAAGCGCGAGAGGCGGTCAAGCGCGGCGTCGATGGAATCATCGTCTCCAATCATGGCGGCCGCCAGCTCGACGGCGCCGTCGCTTCGATCCGCGCGCTTCCCCGGGTGGTCGAGGCGGCCGGCGGTCAGGCCACGGTCATGGTCGACGGCGGCTTCCGGCGCGGCGTCGACGTCGTCAAGGCGCTGGCGCTCGGCGCGCGCGCGGTCCTGATCGGACGCCCGCAGCTCTGGGGCGTCGCCTGCGCCGGCGAGGACGGCGTCTATTGGACGCTCGAGCTTTTCCGCCGCGAGATCGATCGCGCGCTCGCGCTCGGCGGCTGGGACGGCGTCGCCAAGCTCAACCCGGGCGTTCTCTTTCGCCCAGTCTAAGCAGGACACGCGCGGATTGTCGCTTGGCGCCGCTTGCCAAGCCTCGAACGCTCGCGCAATCTTCATCGATGCTCCGGCTGTTTCTCATCCGTCACGCCAAGGCTGAGCCCCACGTCGGGCGCGGCGACTACGAGCGCAGGCTGACCGGACGCGGGCGCGACGACGCGAGACGGGTCGCTCAGGCGCTCGCCGCCCGTCGCACGCTTCCGGAACTTCTCATCCATTCCGGCGCCGCGCGCGCCAAGGAGACGGCGGAGATTTTGGCCGCCGCCTGGCGAGGCAAGGTCGAGCTGCAAGAGGACCGCGCGCTTTACGAGGCAAGCCTCGCGACGCTCATCGAGCGCACGCGCGCGCTCCGCCGCGAGCACAAGCGCGTGGGTCTGGTCGGACACAATCCCGGGCTTGGCGAACTGGCCGTCGCGTTGACCGGCTCCGGCGCCAAGCCGGGCTTAAGCCGCCTCGCCGCGAAATATCCGACCGGCGCCGTCGCGGTTTTGGACTTCTCCGTTCAGCGCTGGGAGGAGGTCGAGAGCAATTCGGGGAAGCTTGCGCTCTATCTCACGCCGGCAGAGCTTGAGGCGGGCGCGGATTAGCGCCCGCTTCGCGACAGGCTCCGATCACCGCCGCGAAAGCGAGGCGGCGCCCTGTGCAAACCGGAGGGCGCCGCCTAAATAGGCTCGCCGGTTCGTGGGCGGATGTGTTCTTGTCAGGCTTCAGCGATCTTCTTTTCGAGGCCGGGCTCGTCGCCCGCTCGATCGGCGATTATTTCTCCGGCGCGGCGCTCCGCGTCGGTGTGACCGGGCTCTCGCGAGCCGGCAAGACGGTGTTCCTGACCGCGCTTATCAACAACCTGATCGCGGGCGCCCGCTTGCCCGTGCTGGCGGCTTCCGCGGAGGGCCGCATCGTGCGGGCGCGCCTCGAGCCGCAGCCGGACGACGCAGTGCCGCGCTTCGACTACGAGGAGCATCTTGCGAGCCTCTCGGGACCGGATCGCCGGTGGCCGCAGTCCACGCGACGCATCGCTGAATTGAGACTGACGATCGAGTTCGAGAGCGCGGCCGCCTGGGGCGCGCGGCGCTCGAGTCTCAAGCTCGATCTCGTCGACTATCCAGGCGAATGGCTGCTCGACCTGCCGCTCCTCGACAAGAGCTACACGACGTGGTCGCGCGAGACGCTGGCGGCGAGCGAAACGCCCGCCCGGGCGCATCTCGCGGCAAAATGGCGGGCGGCGCTGGTCGGCCTCGACCCGGACGCTGAAGCCGACGAGGATCAGGCCCGGCGCATCGCCGAATTGTTCACCGCCTATCTCAGACATGCGCGCGACGACGTCTACGCGCTCTCGACCCTGCCGCCCGGCCGGTTTTTGATGCCCGGCGATCTCGAAGGCTCGCCCGCGCTGACCTTTGCGCCGATCGCGGTCAGCGACGAAAGGCCGATCGCTTCCGGCTCGCTCGCTGCGATGATGGCGCGCCGCTATGAGGCCTATAAGACCCATGTGGCGCGGCCATTCTTCCGCGATCATTTCGCCCGGCTCGACCGGCAGATCGTGCTCGTCGACGCGCTTTCGGCGCTCAATTCCGGTCCGGCCGCGCTCAACGATCTCGAGAACGCGCTGACCGAGGTCATGCGCGCCTTTCGCGCCGGGCGCGCCTCGTGGCTCGGATCGATCCTCCGGCCGCGCATCGACCGGATTCTCTTTGCCGCGACCAAGGCCGACCATCTCCATCACAAGAGCCACGACCGGCTGGAGGCGATCCTGCGCGCGCTGACCGCAAGAGCGATCGCGCGCGCCGAAGGGGTCGGGGCGGCGATCGACGTCATTGCGCTGGCCGCGATCCGCGCCACCCGGGAGGCCGAGATCCGGACCGGCGGCGAGACCCTCGACGCGATCGTCGGCGTTCCGGAAAAGGGCGAGACGATCGGAGGTGAACTCTTCGACGGCGTCGCCGAGGCGGCCGTCTTTCCCGGCGAGCTGCCGGCCGACCCGGAGACGATATTCGAGGGCGACGCGATCGCGCTCCCCGAGGCCGACAACGATTGGCGGTTCGTGCGCTTCCGCCCGCCGCTCACCCGGCGCGGCGAGCCCGCGCCCCAGATCCGGCTCGACCGGGCGCTGCAATTCCTGATCGGGGACCGGCTCGCATGAAGGAGCGCCCGCCCCGCCCCCGCGCCTTTCGCCTCGACGATCGCCATGTCGCCGTCGACGACCGGCCCGCTCCTTACCCGCCCGCCGCGGTCATTCAGTCGCAACACGAGCCGATTCCGGCGGCCGCCGCGCCGGCGCCGATCGACAAGGCGGAGCTCGAGATCGAGGCGGCGCAGAAATCCGGCCTCATCGCCCGCTCGCGCTTCACCCTTGCCGGCCTCGCCTGGACCGGCCTTGGCGGGCTCGTCTCGCTGGCCTTGGGCCTGTGGGCGACCGACCTCATCGAAGGGCTGTTCGCGAGGGCCGAGTCGCTCGGAATCATCGGCGTCCTGTTCGGCGCGGTGTTCCTGGCCGGCCTCATCGGCGTTCTGGCGCGGGAGATGGTCGCAGTCGGGCGCCAGACCCGGATCGCGGAAATGCATGTCGCCTTCGCGAGCGCGCGCGCGGCCGACGATCGCGAGGAGGCGCGCCGTCTCGTCGGCAGGCTGGTCACGCTCTACAGCAGCCGGCCGGAGACGGCCCGCGCCCGGGCCGAGGTCGAGGATGCGGCGCGCGCGATCATCGACGGGCGCGATCTCATCGACGTCGCCGAGCGCGCGCTCATGCGGCCGCTCGACGACAAGGCGCAAGGCGCGATCGCGGCCGCCGCCAAGCGGGTGTCGCTGGTGACGGCGATCAGTCCGCGCGCGATTCTGGACGTGGTGTTCGTCGCGGCCCAGATCGTGCGGCTGGTGCGCCGCATCGCCGAAATCTACGGCGGACGGCCAGGGCTGCTCGGCCTCATCAAGCTCGCCCGGTCGATCGGCGCCCATATCGCCATCACCGGCGGCATGGCGGTCGGCGACAGCGTGCTTCAGCAGCTCGTGGGCCACGGGATCGCATCGCGCATCTCCGCCCGAATGGGCGAGGGCGTGCTCAACGGCCTGCTCACCGCGCGGGTGGGCCTGTCGGCGCTCGCCGTCTGCCGGCCCATGCCCTTTTCGGTCGACAAGGCCCCCGGCGTCTCCGACGTCGCGCCCTTCCTGTTCACCAAGGGGGAGTGAGCCCGAGCCCCCACTGTCCTCTGTTCGAACCAGCGCCGGGGTGCTGCGCGGTTGCATGTTGTTACATAATAGCGTATGTAAAGTGATGACTTCCATCGGCATTCGCGAATTGCAAAAGATTTCCGGCGAGGCGATCGGAGCGCTTGAGGGTCCGACGCCAATCAAATCAGGCGCCCGGACGGTTGGACTCCTGATTCCCCTCAAGAGCGCCGATCCCGGCCGGCTCGCAGCCGTGCTGACGCGGGCTGAGAAACTTGCGCGCTCCCGTGACGCCTCCGAGGATGACGCGGCGCTGACGGCCTACGGGCCTGTCGACGCCGTCGATTGGTCGATCGAGGCCGTCCGCGCCCTGACCGCCAAGCCCCGATCCCGGTGAGGGCGCCGGCCAGCGCGCTGGTTGTGGACGCGGCGATCCTGATCGCGGCAGCGCGCGGACGAAGCTCGGGCGCCGTCCTCGCCGCCGCGCGAGCCGCGGCGCTGGTCACGACAGACCGCGCGGTCGCCGAGGCGCGGCGGCGGATTGAATTCGGACTGAAGCGGCCAGAACTGCAGCCGATCGTCGACGCGCTCGTCGCCGAGATGACGGTCGTGCCGGTCGCCGCGCTGTCGATGCTCCTGCCGCGGGCGACGATCGCGCTTACCGACGCCGTCGCCAGCCGAAACGGCTCGATCAACGACGCCCATCTGCTGGCGCTCGCGTGGAGCGCTGACGCCAATCTTTGGACGACCGACCGCGACTTTGCCGGAACGGGCGTCGCGACCTGGTCGACGCCGAATCTGATCCGCGCGCTGGCATTAGCGGCGGAGGGCCGCGATTAAGCCCCTGCCCCTCACTCCACCGGCTCGACCCGGTCCGGCCCGACGCTCTCAAGCACGCCGGTGTGGACGTCGAACCGGTAACCCTCGAGCGCGAGCCGCCCTGCGGCGACCGCCTCCGCGATCCACGGGAAGGTCATGAGATTGGCGAGCGAGAGCCGCACCACTTCCGCTTCGATTCTCTCGAGCCGCCCCTCCGGCTTCTCGCCCGCGGCGGCCAGCGCCGGCTTGCCATATTCGACCCAGGAGGCAAGGAAGTCCTTGGCCTGCGGCGGCGGCCCATAGGCCATCGCTTTCACCCCCCCGCACTGCCCGTGACCCATCACCACGAGGCGCGGAATCTTGAGCACCCTCACGCCGAATTCGAGCGCCGCGCTCGTCCCGTGATGGCTGGCGTCGGGGCTGTAGGGCGGCACAATCGCGGCGATGTTGCGCACGACGAACAATTCGCCGGGCACGGCGCTGAATATGGTCTGCGGATCGACCCGCGAATCCGAACACGCGATCACCATCGCCTCCGGGCTCTGCCCCCAACGGGCGAGCGCCTCGTAGCGCGCCCGCTCGGCCGGCCAGATGTCGGCGCGGAAACGGCGATAGCCTTCGATCAGCGGGTCCATCGAGCCTCGCAGCGGAGCGCCTGAATGCTGCGCTGCGATAGGGCGCCGTTAAGCGGCGCGCAAGGATCATCGGAGCAAAAAGAAAAGGCCGCGCCTCGACGCTATTGCGCGTAAGCCCGAGCGCGCTGACTCGCGATCTTCTCCAGCCTGCTGCGCCGGTCGTGGTCCCGCTTCGCCAGCTTTGCCGCGCGGTTGCGAATAGCGTGCTCCTGCTTGAGGTGGCTCTTCGTTTTCGTCATTTCATTGTCGATCCACTCTCTCAGGCTTTTGCCGGTGGCCGGACCGAGCGTGACGAGCTGCGGCGGCTTGCTTGGGTCGACGAACAGGATCTGCTGCCATTGGTCGGTCTCGAGATCGACGAATGAGATATAGCCGCCGGGCAGGATCTGCCGCGGGGCGGTGACCTTGCCGGCGAAGCTGTAGCGCGTGCCCTGGGTGACCATTGGATCGTAGAAATGGGGGGTAATGAAGTCCGACACAACCACGCCGTTGATCGTATAGCCGTAGTCGTTCGCCTCGCACGGATCGCATGCCTCGACCAGATAGTTGAACTGTCCGGTCGCATCCTGAACCTTGTCGCCAACGATCTCGATCGAAATCGAAGACTGCATCCGATTGCCGGACGGATCGACGAGCATTTCTATGGCTTCGTGACTGGCGTCGATGGTCCAGCTGTCGTCCCCGGGCGCGGCAATCACCTTGGCGTATGGTTGGTTGTGCTTGTCGAGATGGAATCCGCCCTCTCCCGGCGGAAGGCTCTTCACCAACTGCACCGGCCATACCCCCGCCGGAAGCCGCTTTGCGTTCGGCAGGTATCGGACGGTGGCTTGCACGTTCCAGAACTGGGGCAGATCGCGCATGACCTGCAGGTTCAGCGCGGTTGCAGCCCCCTCCACCGCAACAGGATCGAGTTCGCCCGTCATGTCCACTAAGCCGAGTTGAATGACCGACATGGTTGCGCCTCGCGATTACTTGCCTGCTCCTCGAGGAGCTTTCGGGGAGATAAGTCGCTTCGGCTCGCGCCGCCGTGATCCAGATCACAGCCCGCAATCATTTCCGCCCGAAAAGCCAACCCCTCGTGGGAGATCCCCCGGAAGCAACGGAACTTTCCAGGTTGACGACCCGCGGCCGGAACGGCAAAAAAGCAGCCGACTTCCGCCCGAGACCGGGGATGCGCGCATCGGTTCTTCGCCGCGCGCTGTCTTACGGCGACAACAGGAACGTTTATCGTTCCGTCGCAACAAGAACATCTGATTTTTTCGATCTGGATCGGTTAGGCATGACGCCTATGAAACACGCAATGCTTTCGCTGGACTATTTCGCTCTCGCCAAAGAGGCGAAGGCCCTCAATGTCTCCGGCGCCGCCAAGGTGATCCGCATTGCGCTCCTGGCGGACTGCGCCACCCAGCATCTGGCGGACATCATGCGCGCCATCGCCGCCCGCAACAACGTGCAGGCGGAGGTGTACGAGGGCAACTACGACGGCGTCGACCTCGAAATCCTCGATGAGCATTCCGCTCTTTACGCGTTTCAACCGCAATATGTCGTCATCCTGCTCTCGAGCGAAAAGCTGAAGGCGCATCTCTACGCCGCGGGCGACCGGCGCGCGTTCGCCGGCGAGACGGTCGGCAGGCTGGAAAGCTTGTGGAGCGCATCCAGGGCGCACAGCCAGGCGACGATCATTCAGAGCACGTTCGTGCTGCCGGGCGAGCGCGCGTTCGGCAATTACGAATTGAAGGTCGCCGACTCGGTCGGCTCGATTTTCACCGAGATCAACTACCAGCTGGCGCTCAAGGCCCGCGAAACGAAGAATGTGCTTTTGAGCGACGTCGATTTTCTCGCGGCCTCCGTGGGCCGCGCGCAATGGCTCGACGCGCGCATGTGGAACATGGCGAAGACGCCCTGCCGGCTCGAGCATCTTCCGCTGCTCGCCCAATCGTTGCTCGACACCATATTCGCCGCCTCGGGGCTGATCGCGAAGTGCGTCGTCCTCGACCTCGACAATACGCTGTGGGGCGGCGTCATCGGCGACGACGGTCTCGAGGGAATCGCGCTAGGCGAGTTCGACGAGGGGGAGGCGTTCGTCGCCTTCCAGACCTTCATCCGCGAGCTCAAGCGGCGCGGGATCATTCTCGCCGTGGTCAGCAAGAACGAGCACGCCAACGCCATCCTGCCGTTCCGCGAGCACCCCCACATGGTTCTCAAGGAAGAGGACATCTCCGTCTTCGTCGCCAACTGGGACAACAAGGCCGACAACATTCGCCTCATCCAGAAGACGCTGAACATCGGTTTCGATTCGCTCGTCTTTCTCGATGACAATCCGTTCGAGCGCAACATCGTTCGCGAGTTCCTGCCCGAGGTGGTCACACCCGACCTGCCCGAGGATCCGTCGCTCTATCTCGAGACCCTGGCCGGCCTCAATTTGTTCGAGACCGCGTCCTTCTCCGAAGCCGACCTTAAGCGCGCCGGCCAGTATCGGGAGGAAGCCCAGCGCGAGCTCACCAAAACCCACTTCACCAACATCAACGACTATTTGATCTCGCTCGGCATGGAGATCAGGCTCGAGCGTTTCAACGCCTTCAACCTGCCGCGCATCGCCCAGCTCATCCAGCGCTCGAACCAGTTCAACCTGATGACCCGCCGCTATGGCGAGGCGGCGTGCGAGGCGATGATGAAGGATCCCGCCTTTGCGCCGTTCACAGTCAAGCTCGCCGACAAATTCGGCGACTACGGCCTCATTTCGGTAGTCGTTCTGAAGCCCATGGGCGAGGATGTCGAAATCGACGAGTATCTGATGAGCTGCCGGGTTCTGCAGCGCGGCGTCGAGAGCTTCACCATGAACGCGATCTTCGCCCATGCCGCGCGGCTCGGCGCGAAGCGGGTCGTCGGCCAGTACATTCCGACCAGGAAAAACGACATGGTGAAGGACTTCTTCAAGGGCTTCGGCTTCGAGAAGGTCGCGGACGGCGAGGGCGGCGGGACGACATGGGCGCTCGCCGTGGGAGCCTGGCGGCCACGCGAGGTCTTCATGACGCCTGTGGTCAACGA
>DATGHB010000196.1:0-5896 GCA_035308265.1 Roseiarcus sp. | reverse complement strand
CGGGACGGCGGGGCGCCGATGAGGTCGCTCACGCGCTGCGTCGCCTTCAGGCCAGAGCCCGTCAGCACGAGCACGGTCGTCTCACCGGGTCGAATGACGCCCTCATCCAGCAATCGGTTGAACGCTGCGGCCGCAAGCGCCGAGGTCGGCTCGACATAGAGGCCGATCCGGGCGAGTTCGAACAGCGCCGCCTCGATCTCGGCTTCGGCTAGGGCGACGGTCGCGCCTCCGGAGCGCCTCAGCGCCGCCAGGACTTCGCGGGCCCGCACTGGCGCGGCGATCGACGCGCCTTCCGCGATGGTCGGGGAGACCTCGACCGGCTGAACGTCGTTCAGCCCGGCGGTGAAGCTTGCGTGAAGCGGGGCGCAGTTCGAGGGCTGCGCCGCGAACAGCCGGGGCAGCCGCTCAATCTCGCCGCGAGCAAGAAGCTCGCCGAAGCCGATGTCGCAGCCCATGACGATGCTGCCCGCGCCGGTCGGGATGACGACATTGTCGGGCGCGGCGAAGCCGAGATCCTCCCAAAGCTCATAGGCCAGCGTCTTGGTCCCCTGCAGGAAGAACGGCTGCCAGTTGTGGCCGGCGTAGAAGATCGTCGCGGCCTGACGCTGGGCGGCATCGCTCACCTCCTGACGCGTTCCGGCGACGAGCTCGACTTCGGCGCCGTAAGCGCGCGTCTGCACGATCTTGCCAGGCGGCGTCGAGGCGGGGACGAGGATCTTCGCCCTTGACCCGCCGGCCGCCGCATAGGCCGCGATCGCCGCGCCGCCATTTCCGGAGCTGTCTTCCAGAACGCGGGTCACGCCCTGGGCGCGAAGGATCGAGACCATCACCGAAGCGCCCCGGTCCTTGAAGCTGCCGGTCGGCGAGAGCTGCTCGAGCTTGAACAGGGCGGGGACGCCGCGCCATTGGCGGGAGATGAGCGGCGTCAAGCCCTCTCCCATGGTGATCGGATCGGAAACCTCGACCGGCAGCGCGGCGGCGTAACGCCACAGCGAACGCCTGCCTTTTTCGATCATGTCGCGCCCGATTCCGGGCAGGGCCGTGATCATGAGCGGAGCGCCGGCATCCGAACGCCACCGCGGCTCAGAGATCGGATAGGTCTCGCCGCTTATGGGATCGACATAGGCCGGAGCGGGCGGCTTCTCTGCGTTCGTCATCGTCCGATCAGGGTTTGAGCGGCGCGGTGGACCCGCGAAACGCGAATCTCGCCGGCCGCCTGGCCGCGAACGCGGCCTGCCCTTCCGCGAAATCCGGCCCCAGCGCCGCCGCCTCGGTCAGCGCGCGATACGCCGGCGTCTCATGGCTCATGCCGGCGGCGATGGCGTCGACCGCGCGTTTGGCCCCGCGGATCGAGATCTGGCTCAAATCCGCAAGGCCGCGGGCATAGCCGAGCACGGTCTCCTGCAATGCCGTCTCGACCCTCCTGTCGATCAGTCCGATCGCCAGCGCCTCATCGGTCTCGACCCGCCGCCCGGTGAACAGGAGGTCCTTGGCCCGCGCCGGGCCGACGAGCTCGATCAGCCGGCGCGTCTCGGCATGGCCGTAGATGAGGCCGAGTCTCGCGGGGGTGACGGCAAGATGCGCGTCGGCGGCGCAGAACCTCAGATCGCAGGCCAGCGCCAGGCCCAGCCCGCCGCCGACGGCGACGCCGCGGATCACAGCGATGGTCGGGCGATCGAGGTCCATCAGCGCCTTGAGGCCGTCCTGGACGGCGTCGCCATAATCGCGCGCCGCGTGAGGGTCGCGGTAGATCTCGCCGAGCTCGGCAATGTCGGCGCCGGCGGAAAAATGCGCGCCTTCGCCCTCGATGAGCGTGACGATGAGGTCCTCGCGCGCCTCGATCGACGCCCGAATCGCCGGCAGCGCGCGCCACATCGCGCTACTGATCGCGTTGCGGCGATCAGGGCGGTTGAGGACGATCCGGGCGAAGGGCGGCTCGAAGCGGAGCGAGATTTCGGTCATGGAGGCCTCGGGGCGCGCGCGCGGGGGGACGGCGCTCAGCCAAACATAGCATTTTGCGCAACGAGTCAGCGCGGAACGCTCGACGCCCGCCTCGCCGATGCGGCGCGGAAGGAAGGCATCGAACTGGTCGAGGCCGGCGCGAACCAAGATGGGGTAGGCGCGGGACTGGAGCGGAAGCCGGTCCTGTCGTAGCGTCGGACAGGCGGCTGCGCGGGCGGGGAGGAAAGACCAAATGACGGACGAGACCTATCCGCGCGACATGGTCGGCTATGGGCGTAACCCCCCCTTCGCCGACTGGCCGGGACACGCGCGCATCGCGGTCCAGTTCGTCGTCAATTACGAAGAGGGCGGCGAAAACAACATTCTCCACGGCGACGCCGCCTCTGAAGCGTTCCTGTCGGAGATCGTCGGCGCTCAGCCCTGGCCCGGCATGCGGCACATGAACATGGAGTCGATCTACGAATACGGCTCCCGGGCCGGCTTCTGGCGCCTGCATCGCCTGTTCACCGAGCGCTCGGTTCCGGTCACCGTCTATGCGGTGGCGATGGCGATGGCGCGCAATCCCGAGGCGGTCGCGGCGATGAACGAGGCGGGCTGGGACATCGCCACCCACGGGCTCAGGTGGATCGACTATCGCGACACGCCGCCCGAGGTTGAGGCGCGTCATATCGCCGAGGCGGTGCGCATCCATACCGAGGTCGCGGGCGCCCGCCCGCTCGGCTTCTATCAGGGCCGCTCGTCGCTCAACACGATCCGGCTCGGCATGGAGGAGGGCGGCTTCGTCTATTGCGCCGACACCTACGCCGACGATCTGCCGTACTGGCTCGATGGGCCGCGCGGCCCGCAGCTCATGGTCCCCTACACGCTCGATTCGAACGACATGCGCTTCGCCAGCCCTCAGGGCTTCAACAGCGGCGACCAGTTCTACGCTTATCTCAAGGATTCGTTCGACACGCTCTACGCCGAAGGCGAGGTGGCGCCGAAGATGCTGTCGATCGGGCTCCATTGCCGCCTCGTCGGCCGGCCGGGACGGGCGGCCTCGCTGGCGCGATTCGTCGACTATGTGAAGAGCCGCCCGCACGCCTGGATTCCGACACGGCTTGACATCGCCCGCCACTGGATCGCCAAACACCCCCCGCCAGGAGGCTGGAAACCGTCGCGTCTGACGCGGACCCTGTTCGTGGAACGGTTCGGCGGCGTCTACGAACACTCGCCCTGGATCGCAGGAGCGGCCTACGACGCGGGCCTCAAGGGCGGCGCCGACACCGCCGAAGGCCTGGCGAAGGCGCTGGCCGCCGCGGCGGCCAGCGGGAGCGAGGGTGAGAAGCGCGCGCTCATTGCGGCCCACCCGGATCTGGCCGGCAAGCTCGCTCAGGCCAGGACGCTGACCGCCGACTCGACGCGCGAGCAGGCGAGCGCCGGGCTTGACCGGCTCACGCCCGAGGAATTGCGCCAGTTCACCGAACTCAACGACGCCTATCGCGCCCGCTTCGGCTTCCCCTTCATCATGGCGGTCAGGGCCAGGAGCAAGGCTGACATTCTCGCCGCCTTCCGCCGCCGGCTCGCCAATGACGCGGACGCCGAAACGACGACCGCGCTCGCCGAGATCGACCGGATCGCCGCGCTCCGGCTCAAGGACATCCTGCGTTGAGCGCGCCCGCCCGCGTCATCCGTGGCCGCATCCTTTCGTTCACTGACGATCCGGCGGCAAGCGGCCCCCGCGCGCATTCTCTCATCGACGACGGCGCCGTTCTGGTCGCTGCGGGCAAGATCGAGGCGGTGGGCGAGGCGCGCGACATTCTTGCCCGCGCGCCTCGGGGCGCGGCCATCGACGACCACTCGGGCTCATTCATCATGCCCGGCTTCATCGACGCCCACATCCACTATCCGCAGACCCAGGTGATCGGCTCCTATGGCGCCCAACTCTTGGACTGGCTCTATAACTACACCTTTGTCGAAGAGCAGAAATTCGCCGATCCCGCGCATTGCGCCCGCGTCGCCGCGTTCTTTCTCGACGAACTCTTCCGCTCAGGCACGACGACGGCGATGGTCTATTGCACGGTGCATCCTCAGTCCGTCGACGCGTTCTTCACCGAGGCGGAGGCTCGCGGGGCGCGCATGATCGCCGGCAAGGTGATGATGGACCGCGACGCGCCGGAGCGGCTCCGGGATGACGCCCAGCGCGGCTATGACGAGAGCCGCGCGCTGATCGAGCGCTGGCGCGGCCGCGGCCGGCTCGACTACGCGATCACGCCCCGCTTCGCCGTGACCTCGACGCAGGCGCAGCTCGAGGCCGCTGGCGCGCTCAAGCGGGAATATCCGGACTGCTACGTCCAGACGCACGCCAACGAGAACAAGGCGGAGATCGCCCGCGTCGCGGAACTGTTTCCCGAGGCGCGGAACTATATCGATGTCTACGCGCGGGCCGGGCTTCTCGGGCCCCGCTCTGTCCTCGGCCATTGCATTCATATGCGGGACGGCGAGGTCGCCGCGCTCGCCGAGAGCCGCTCCGTCGCCGCCTTCTGCCCGACGTCCAATCTTTTCCTCGGCTCCGGCCTGTTCGACCAGGCGCGGCTCGCCCAAGCGGGGGTCAGGATCGCGCTCGCGACCGATGTGGGCGGGGGCACGAGCTATTCGATGCTCCGCACGGCCGCTGAAGGCTACAAGGTCCTGCAGCTCAAGGGCCAGTCATGGCCGGCGCTCGAGGCCCTCTACCGCATGACGCTCGGCAACGCACGGGCGCTCAGCCTCGACGATCGCATCGGTTCAATCGAAGAGGGCAAGGAGGCCGATCTCATCGCGCTCGATCCGCGCGCGACGCCTTCGCTCGCGCACCGAATAGAGACCGCCGACGGCGATCTCGAAGTCGAGCTGTTCGCTTTGCTGATGCTCGCCGACGATCGCGCGGTGCGCGAGACCTATGTCGCGGGCGAGCCGCGGAAGGGGGGAGGCGGCGCGTGAGGTGTGGACCGGGCAGGGCGGGTTTTCCGGTCAGAGCGTTACCGGGCCGTTGTGCGAGCGCCAGCCGTTCATGCCTCCGGGAAAATGCCTCACGTCGCTGCGACCGATCGCCCGCGCCTTGTTGAGCGCGTTGCGCGAGCGCCCGCCGGCCTGGCAGATGAGGACAACCGGCTTTCCCTGCGGCAGGTCCTTGGGATCGAAGGATGAGGTCGGCAGGTTGAGCGCGTTCGGAATGTGGCCGGCGGCGAATTCGTGCGGCTCACGGACGTCCACCACCGTCCAGGCGTTGGCTCCAACCGCCTCTTCGAGGGCGCCAAAATCAACGACGTCCGGATCGGAGCCGGCGCCGAAACGTGAAGACATGGACATCGTTCCTCCCGAGGTCATGAGGCGTCCGCCGTCGGCGCGAATTGCGCCCAAGGCTCGACCCGCATATAGATCGTGATGTCCGGCGGTTCGAGGGTTTCCTCGCGTTGGGCGACTGACATGGAAACCGTCATCATAGCGCGTCGTCGAGGCGCGATGGCTCTTGATATACACTTCTTTTTAGTGAAACTGATAGGATCGGTCACGATAATTTGTTTGGCGTTGAACGAGCCGAGGCCGGCGACAAGTGTTCAAGACGACGTCCCGGACCGCAAATCTGGTGAAACATATTTTGGCCTAGCAGGTTACGAAAATCCAAGGTACTTTCGTCAAATTGCTTGACCGGACGTTCCGGAGCCGACAACCTGAGACGCCATGCGGATTCGTCCCTTCTCGACCCCTGGTCGTTTTTGGCGAGGCAATCTGCACGCCCACTCGACCCTTTCCGACGGCGCCCTCACGCCCATGGACGTGGTCGAGGCCTATAAGCGCGCGGGCTACGACTTCGTCCAATTGTCGGATCATTTTCTCGGCCGCTTCGATTGGCCGATCGCCGACACCCGGAGTCTGCGCGGCGGCAATTTCACCACCTTGATCGGCGCCGAGG
>DATGHB010000195.1:0-12043 GCA_035308265.1 Roseiarcus sp. | reverse complement strand
TGGGACGGCTACGCATGGCGTCGCGTGCAGGTATGCAACAACTACTGAGCCGCAAAACAAAGGGCGCGGCCTTCGCCGCCGCGCCCTGTCGCTCGCCCAAGCGTGGGGCGCTTATTTACGCGCTTTATTCCTTCCAATAGAAACGGCCTTTGAAGGAAAGCTCAGCGTTTTCCTGGCAGGGGCGCGATGTTCAAGAAGATCCTGATCGCCAACCGCGGCGAGATCGCCTGTCGCATCATCAGGACGGCGCGCCGCATGGGCATCAGGACCGTCGCTGTCTATTCCGAAGCCGACGAGGACGCGCTCCATGTCGAGATGGCCGATGAGGCCGTCGCCATCGGCGCGGCGCCGGCGGCGCAATCTTATCTCGCCATCGAGACGATCGTCGCGGCCTGCCTCAAGACCGGCGCCGAGGCCGTCCACCCGGGCTACGGCTTTCTCTCGGAGCGGGCGCCATTCGCCGAGGCGCTGGCCGAGGCGGGGATCGTCTTCATCGGCCCCAATGTCCGGGCCATCGAGGCGATGGGCGACAAGATCGAATCGAAGAAGTTCGCGTCTGCGGCCGGGGTCTCGACCGTGCCCGGCCATCTCGGCGTGATCGAAACGCCCGATGAGGCGGCCCGGATCGCCGACGGGATCGGCTATCCGGTGATGATCAAGGCTTCCGCCGGCGGCGGGGGCAAGGGGATGCGCATCGCCCACGCCCGCGAGGAGGTCGCGGAAGGCTTCGCGCGGGCCCGGTCGGAAGCGAAATCCTCGTTCGGCGACGACCGGGTGTTCGTCGAGAAGTTCATCGTCAATCCCCGCCATGTCGAGATTCAGGTGATGGGCGACAAGCACGGGAACGTCGTCTATCTCGGCGAGCGCGAGTGCTCGATCCAGCGCCGCAACCAGAAGGTGATCGAGGAGGCGCCTTCGCCGCTTCTCGACCAAGCGACGCGCCGGAAAATGGGCGAGCAGGCGGTCGCGCTGGCCAAGGCGGTGCAATACGATTCCGCCGGCACGGTCGAGTTCGTCGCCGGCCAGGACCGAAGCTTCTATTTCCTCGAGATGAACACCCGCCTCCAGGTCGAGCATCCGGTGACCGAGCTCGTCACCGGAATCGACCTGGTCGAATTGATGATCCGCAGCGCCGCCGGCGAACCGCTGCGGCTCAGGCAGTCTGACGTGAAGCTGACCGGCTGGGCGGTCGAAACCCGCGTCTACGCCGAGGATCCCGCGCGCGGCTTCCTGCCCTCGACCGGACGGCTGACGCGCTATCGGCCGCCGAAAGAGGGAACCCATGGCGGCGTCACGGTGCGCATCGATGACGGCGTCATCGAGGGCGGCGAGATCTCGATCCACTACGATCCGATGATCGCCAAGCTGGTCACCCACGCGGGAGACCGGCTCCAGGCGATCGACGCGCAGGCGAAAGCGCTCGACGAATTCGTCATCGACGGGATCCGCCACAACATCCCTTTTCTGTCGGCCCTGATGCAGCATCCGCGCTGGCGGGAGGGGCGGCTCTCGACCGGCTTCATCGCCGAGGAATTTCCCGACGGATTCCATCCACTCAAGCCCGACGGCGAGACCGAACGGCGCCTGGCGGTCGCCGCGGCGCTGATCGACCATACGCTCAATGAGCGCAAGCGTCGCATTTCCGGCCAGTTGCGGGAGCCCGAGCAGGTGCGGTTCGAGCTCAAGCGGGTGGTGGCCATGGGGTCGAGCCGCATCGCGCTCGAGATCGAGCCGGGGAATGGGGGCGCCGCGATCACGTTCGCCGACGGCCGGCGGGTCGAGGTTCATTCGGAGTGGAAGCCGGGCGATCCGCTGTGGCGCGGAGCGATCGACGGCGTCGACATCGCGGTGCAAGCGCGCCCGATCCTCAACGGCCATGCGCTGTCCCATGCCGGGGTCGCGGTCGACGCGCGCGTCTTTACCCGCCGGGAGGCCGAGCTCGCGCGTCTGATGATCGAGCGCAAGGGCGTCGACGGCTCACGCTTCCTCCTGTGCCCGATGCCGGGCCTCATCAGGCGGATCGCGGTCAGGGCCGGGCAGGATGTGAAGGCGGGAGAGCAGCTCTGCATCGTCGAGGCGATGAAGATGGAAAACGTGCTTCTGGCCGAGCGCGACGCGACGGTGAAGACGATCCTCGCCAGGGAAGGGGATTCGCTCGCGGTCGACGCGGTGATCATGGAGTTCGCATGAGAGAGCGGCGGTTGATTTCCTCGGGCTCCCCGTTCGAGAAGACATACGGCTATTCGCGCGCGGTCATCTCCGGCGACGAGGTCCATATCTCCGGCACGACCGGATACGACTATGCGACGATGACGATGCCGGAAGATGTCGCTCGCCAGACTCAGAACATTTTTGGGACGCTGCAGAAGGTTATGAGGGAGTCGGGCGGCGACCTCGCCGACATCGTGCGATTGCGCACTTTCGTCACCGCCGCGGCCTATTGCGAGCCGGTGCTTCAGGTCCAGGGCCAGGTGTTCGGCGAGGTCCGCCCCGCGGCGACGATCCTGGTCGTCACGGCGCTGCTCAAGCCCGAAATGAAGGTCGAGATCGAGGCCGACGCGCGGCTTGGCCGAGCCGGCGATGCCCGGCAGTTATAATACATAGAATAACAGTAATTTACGTGCCGTTTTTAGAGCACGGAACTAAACGGGGTCATAACCCACTGAAACCATTAGGGCGTGCCGGTAAAATTACTGTTGAGCGAAAGCGCCCGTTGGGCCCAACCGCCGAGCGGAGAGGCTCATGGCTCGACCGCGATCTCGCCCGTCATGTTGGGATGAAAGCGGCAGAAATAGGCGACATCGCCCGCGCGCTTAAGGGTGACTCGCCCGACCCCCTTTGCCGGGATGGTCACATCCCAGTCCTTGTTCCTGGCCGTCGCCGTGTGGACGACAAAGTCGCTGCTCGCCCATTCGATCGTGTCGCCGACGTGAGCCGAAATCTTGGGCGGATCGAACATCAACTTGTCGATCCTGATGTGGATGGTCTCGCCCGCAAATGCGGGCGAAACCAAAGCGAGAGCGGCCAACATGGCGACCCAGCCAGTCTTGACTTGCACCGCCCGCTCCTAATTCAGGGACTGGGCGACATGCTCGGCGTGCTGCTCGTGACCCTGAAAGATCTTGAGGCCGGTCGTGAGCAGATCCTTCAATTCCGCATTGGTGGCGTCAGGAATGAGGACCGTCTCCAGCGCGCTGTCGACCGCCTTGTGATAGGCGACTTCGTTGTCGGCGTAGGCCTTGTCGAACTTGGCGCCGCTCAGCTTCTCGAGTTCCGCGCGCTTGGCGGCGGCCTGCTTGACCAGGGCCTTGCTGGTGTCATTGTCCTGCGGCGTCACCTTGAGCTTCTTGACCAGCGCCAGCGCCTGATCGTTGACCGCCGTGTGGTCGTGAACCATGTTCTGGGCGAAGTCCCGCACCTCCTTGTTCTTCGACTTCTGGAGCGCCAGTTGCGCGGCTTTGATGTCGATCACGCCGGCCGTGTAGGCGATGTGGGCAATCTCAGCGTCGTTGGGTTTGGCGTTCTGGGCCGGCGCCGGAACGGACGCCAGAGCCAGGGCAAAACCGGCCGCGGTTGCGACGAAACGCATCTCCTCCTCCATGGTCGCGCCGGCCCAGGATCGGCCGGCAAAGCATTGGATGAGGATTGGCGGAAAAGGTTCCCGCAAAAAGTCAGGAGAGACCGAGGCGGCTCAGCACCTTTTGAGTCAGGCGCTCGCAGCGGGCGCCGGCGAAGGGGAAGACATCGCCGAGTGCGGGTCCGATGTGGCGCTCCATTTCCGCGCGAAGCAATGCGCGGGCGCGATAGAGCCTGGTCTTCACGGTCTGGGGCGGAATTTTGAACAGGTCCGCGGTTTCCGCCACGCTCATGCCCTCGACCAGCCGGGCGACGAGCACTTCCCGGAACGGCGGCGCCAGCTTGTCGATGGCCCGCTCGAGAAGAGCGCGGATTTCGGTTTGGGCCATGGTCGTCTCGGGGTCGGGGACGCGATTGGCGTCGGGAAAGGGTATGATCTGGGCGTAAAGCGCGGGGCTGGCTGCGATAAGGCCGATGTCGATCGCGGGCTTGCGGCGCCTGATCAAGCCCAAAGCTTCATTGATCACGATCCGGGCCAGCCAGGTGCCAAGGCGCGCTTCGCCGCGGAACCCGTCGAGGGCCGCGAAGGCGCGGACATAGGCCTCCTGCAGCACGTCCTCGGCGTCGGAATCGTTTCTGACGATCGCGCGCGCGATCCGGTAGAGCCGCTGGTTGTGCTGCTTGACGATCAGCCGGATCGCCTCGCGATCCTTTTGCCGCGCCCGATCCAGGAGCCGGTCATCATTGCTTCCCAGGTCGAGAACAGGCGCGGTCATTTCGCTCCTCAGGGGCCGGTCCGAGGATTGGATGCAAATCGGGGCAAAAGGTTCCCGAGCCGGTCAGAAGATCGCCTTGGTCCGCCCGGCGCCGCTGGTCAGCTCGGCTTCTTCACCCACAGAAGGCACCAGCCGGTTGGCGAGATCTCGCCGTCGACGAGCTTGCAGGAATTGGGGGCGACGAACTGGACGCAGCCGTCGCACTGGTGGCCGTCGTTCGGTTTGGTTTGATATTTGACCGCGGTCTGGGCCAGTTTCGCCTGGGCCTCTCCGCCGGTCAGGACGAGCAAGGGCGCAGAGCCCGCGGCGGCGATCAGGACCGTGCGCCGGCTCAAGCCGGACGTTTTGCGAGTTTCACCCATGAGCGGCTCCTCCATCGACAGGGCCCGGCAGCGCGCGGCGGTCCGCGCTAGAGGCGTTCCCTCCGGCCGAGTTTAGAATAATTCTAAATTGGCTCACAATGAGGCGTCCTCGCCCGCCGCCGGCATGGGCTCGCCTTGCGGGAGGTAAGGCGCTCGCTTTCGCTCCTGCGCTGTGATAGGGGGCGCCCGGAATGAGCGACATCTTTCAGGAAGTTGACGAGGAAGTCCGCCGCGACAAGGCGGCGGAATTCTGGAAGAAATACCAGAACGCGATCATGGCGGGCGCCGCGGTGATCGTGATCGCCTCGGGGGGCTTTCGCTATTGGCAATATGAGCGCGACAAGGCCGCGCAGGCGGCCGGCGACCAGTTCCAGCAGGCGCTCGCCGCGCTCGACAGCGGCAAGCTCGACGAGGCCAAGGCCGGTTTCGACACCATCGCCGCCCGCGGGCCGAGCGGCTATCGGGCGCTGGCCCAGATGGCTGCGGCGGGCGCCAGGGTGGGCAAGGACCCGCAGGGCGCGATCGCCGCTTTCGACGCCGTCGCCGGCGACGCCTCGATCGATCCGCTCTTGCGCGACGCCGCCCGCTTGCGCGCGGCGCTCCTTAGGGTGGACAACGCAGGCGAGCAGCAGAAGGGCGAGGCGGAGCTGACCTCGCTTTCGGCCGGCAATGGACCCTATCGGCGGGTCGCTGCGCTCGCACTCGGGGCGCTCGCGCTCGAACGCAAGGATTACGACGACGCCGCCAAGCAATTCGACCTGGTGCTGAGCGATCCGGAAACCTCGCCCGACGAGCGGCAGGCGGCGGCCCGCTGGCTTGGCCTCGTCGCCTCGAACCGGTCGCCGCCGGCGAAGTAAGGAGCCGGCCGCGCCGGCGTGAGACCGACATGAGCGCCAAGGTCGCGATCATCGGCCGGCCGAACGTCGGCAAGTCGACGCTGTTCAACCGGCTGGTCGGCCGCAGGCTGGCGCTGGTCGACGACGAGCCGGGCGTCACCCGCGACCGCCGCGAGGGCGAGGCGAGACTGGCCGATCTCGTCTTCACCGTCGTCGACACGGCCGGCCTCGAGGAGGGCGATCCGGACACGCTCGCGGGCCGCATGCGCGCGCAGACGGAAGCAGCCCTCATCGATTGCGACGCGGTCCTGTTCGTCATCGACGCGCGCGCAGGGCTAACCCCTGTCGACCGGCATTTCGCGCGAAGCCTGCGCCGCGCCGGCAAGCCGATCATCGTTGTCGCCAACAAGGCGGAGAGCGCCTCCGGGCGCGACGGCGCGTACGAGGCCTTCAGCCTCGGTCTCGGCGACCCGATCGCCTTCTCCGCCGAGCATGGCGAAGGCATGGGCGAGCTTTATGACGCGCTGGCCCGAGTCCTGCCGCCCGAAGCGCGTCTCGACAACGACGAAGAGAGCGAGCCCGCCCCGCTCGTCCTGGGCGATGAGGAGGACGGCAGCGAGCTCGATCCGACGAAGCCCCTGCGCATCGCGGTGCTGGGGCGGCCGAACGCGGGCAAGTCCACGCTCATCAACCGCATCCTGGGGGAGGATCGGCTCCTGACCGGCCCCGAGCCCGGCATCACCCGCGACTCGATCGGGCTTGACGCCGAGTGGCGGGGCAGGAAGCTCAAGATCTTCGACACCGCGGGCCTGCGCCGGAAGTCGCGGGTCATCGAGAAGGTGGAGAAGCTCGCCGTCGCCGACGCGCTCAGGGCGGTGCGCTTCGCCGAAGTCGTGGTGCTTCTGCTCGACGCCACAATCCCGTTCGAGAAGCAGGATCTGACGCTTGCCGATCTCGTCGAACAGGAGGGCAGGGCGCTGGTCATTGGGCTCAACAAGTGGGACCTCGTCGACAACAAGAGCGACAAGGCGCGGGAGCTGCGCGAGGAAGCGGACCGCCTCCTGCCGCAATTGCGCGGAACGCGGGTGATTCCCCTGTCCGGGTTGACTGGGGCGCATGTCGACCGGCTCATGGAGGCGATCGTCTCGACCGACGCGGTCTGGAACATGCGCATCTCGACCGGGCGGCTCAACCGGTGGCTCGCGCCGATCGTCGACGCGACGCCGCCGCCGGCCGTCTCCGGGCGGCGGGTGAAGATCCGCTACATCACCCAGCCCAAGGCGCGCCCGCCGTTCTTCGTCCTGTTCGGCAATGCGGTCGAGAGCATTCCCGAGAGCTACAAGCGCTATCTCGTCAATGGCCTGCGCCAGACCTTCGGGCTCATCGGCGTGCCGATCCGCCTGTCAATGCGCTCGGGCGGAGCCAATCCTTACGCGCCGAAGAAGCGGAAAGGGTAGCGACGATGGACCGAAGCGAACGCAAGGCCGCCGTCTCGGCCTACAAGGAGCGCAAGCCGGTCGCCGGGGTCTATGCGGTCCGGTGCGCGGCGACCGGCCAGCAATGGGTCGGCGCGGCGCCCGATCTTTCCGCGATCTGGACCCGTCGCTCGTTCGCGCTGCGCCAAGGCGTCGAGACGAACCGGGCGCTTCAGTCCGCCTGGAACTCTCACGGCGCAGAAAGTCTCGCCTTCAAGATTCTCGAAGCGATCGATCTCGAGCAACTTCCTTACGGGCGCGAGCGCGCGCTCAAGGAACGGATCGCGCATTGGCGCGGCGTGTTGGGCGCGGCTGCGATCTGACGGTCCAGCGGCGTCCACCCGTCGGTTCTCAGGCGGCCGACGGCCGGTTGGCGCCCGTCCGGCAAGGGCGCATGATCGTCGCCATGAGCAAAAGCGCCATGAAGCTCTATTTCAGCCGCAACTTGAATCCGCGCCTCGCGGTGGCCGCAGCGCGCTATTTGAACTCGCCGGTCGAATTTGAGTTTGCTTCGCCCTTCTCGCCCGGTGAGAGCGAAAAATTTCTGAAGCTCAATCCGAACCAGAGCGTTCCCATCCTGGTGGAGGGGAAGAGGACGCTGTGGGAAGCGGACGCCATCGCATGCAGGCTGTCGCGATTGGCAAATTCAGAGTTCTGGCCGATGGGCGATTGTCTGCCCGACGTCGTCCGCTGGATCAGTTGGGGCTATTGGAATTTCGTCAGGGCTTGCGATCGGGTCCATTTCGAACGCGTGACCAAGCAGCGCTACGGCCTCGGCCCGGTGAAGCAGGATCAGGTGGAATCGGGACTGACCGAATTTGCGTCCTCGGCCGCCATTCTGGAGCGGCATCTCGGCGCCGCCGACTGGCTCGTCGGCAATCGCGTCACTTATGCTGATTTCCGCGTCGCCTGCGTCCTGCCGTTCGCGGACCTCGCCGGCCTGCCGCTTAAGGATTTCCCCCACGTCGAAGCCTGGCATGCGCGGCTGATGGAGATCCCGGCCTGGCGGGATCCGTTCGCGGGACTGGACGCGCCCGAACTGCCGCCGATAAAGACGGGCGCCGGGTGAAGCCGCGCGGAGCCCAAAAATGTTCGCCAACGTCCTCATCGCCAATCGCGGCGAGATCGCCTGCCGGATCATTCGCACCGCGCGGCGGATGGGCGTCCGCTCCATCGCCATGCACACGCCCGCCGATCGCGGGGCGCTGTTCGCCCGGCTCGCGGACGAGGTCCACGAGATCGGCGAGGGCGCGAACGGCTATCTCGACCAGGACGCGATCATTGCGCTGGCGCTGAGAGTCGGCGCCGAATGTCTGCATCCGGGCTACGGCTTTCTGTCCGAGAACGCCGGTTTCGCCGAACGCTGCCTGAAGGCCGGAATAGCCTTCGTCGGACCTCCTCCCGGCGCGATGCGGACGATGGGCCTGAAAAGCTCGGCGAAGGCGCTCATGCAGCGGGCGGGCGTGCCGGTCGTGCCCGGCTATTACGGCGACAACCAGAATCCGAAATTCCTGCGCGAGAAGGCCTATGAGATCGGCTATCCGGTGCTGATCAAGGCGATCGCGGGCGGGGGCGGGCGCGGCATGCGCCGGGTCGACGCGCATGTCGAGTTCGATGCTCAGCTGGAGAGCGCCGCCCGCGAGGCGGAGGCGGCGTTCGGCGACGGGCGGGTGATGATCGAGAAATATATCGCCTCGCCCCGCCATATCGAATTGCAGGTGTTCGCGGACAGCCATGGGTCTTGCGTCCACCTTTACGAGCGCGACTGCTCGGCCCAGCGGCGCCATCAGAAGGTGATCGAGGAGAGCCCCGCGCCCGGGCTGCCCGAGGAGACCCGCGCCGCCATGGCCAAGGCCGCGACCGACGCCGCGCTGGCCGCTGGTTACGTCGGCGCGGGGACGGTCGAGTTCATCGTCGATCCCTCGCGGGGCCTGAGGCCGGGCGATTTCTACTTCCTCGAGATGAACACGAGGCTCCAGGTCGAGCATCCGGTGACCGAAGGGGTGACCGGCCTCGATCTCGTCGAGTGGCAGTTCAGGGTTGCGGCGGGCGAGCCGCTGCCGCTCGGCCAGGACCAGATTCGCTCATCCGGCGCGGCGGTCGAAGCTCGGGTCTACGCCGAGGATCCGGAGCATGATTTTCTGCCTTCGGCGGGGCGCATCCACGTCATGAATCTCAAGGGCGAGGAGGACTTGAAAGGGGTGCGGGTCGACACCGGCTTCGCCGCCGGCGACGCCGTCACGCCCTATTACGATCCGATGATCGCGAAAGTGATCGTCCATGGGGCCAGCCGCGAGGCGGCGCTGGCCGCGCTGCTCAAGGAGCTCGACGACGCGGTGGTCATCGGGCCGAAAACCAATCTCGCATTCTTGAGCGCGCTTCTGCGCAGTCCGGAGTTCGCCGCGGGAACGATCGATACGGGCTTCATCGACGCCAATCTCGGCCGGCTGGGCGCTCAGCCGCATCCGCCGGACAGACAAGCCGTTCACGCCGCCGCGCGGCTCCTGATCGAGAGGCGCGAGAAGGGCAGGCCGTCGCCGCTCGCGCCGTTCGATCCGTGGCGTGTCGCCGATTCCTTCGAACTCGTGGGGTCTCGCCGGATCGGGCTCGACGTCGCGGTCGATGGAGTTCCGATGCGCGCGCATCTCGTCGAGGGCGCCAATGTGGAGGGCTTCGAGGGCGAAGCCGGCGGCGAGGTGACGCTCTATGCGGCCGATAGCGGCGTCTACGCCTTCGCCGGCGGGCGGCAGGCGCTGGTTCGGCTCATCGACCCGTTCGCCAACGCCGGGCGCGCCTCGGACGAGGGAGACTCGGCGATCCGCGCGCCGATGAACGGGCGCCTGGTGGCGCTCGCGGTTCATGAGGGCGAGACGGTCGAGGCGGGCAAACGCCTCGCGGTGGTGGAGGCGATGAAGATGGAGCACGCGCTCATCGCGCCGCACGCGGGCGTGGTGCGCGGCCTTGCCGCCAGTCTGGGCGACCAGGTCGAGATGGGCGAGCGCCTCATGCGGGTGGAGGCGGAGGGACACGGGGAAGGGTCCGACGAAAGCCCGATCTCAAAATGACGCCGGGTGCATGAGATAGTCGAGCAGGAGCTTCTCAAGCTCGATGATTTCCGTCCGGACGCCGGCGCGGGTCTCCCACCATCGATCGGGGTCGAAATTGGAATAGCGCGCCGCTTCGACCGCGACCCGCGTCGGATGGCCCTTCATCGCCCGGCCGAGCACGCGCCGCAATCGTCGCGAGTGATCCTTTGCGGCCACGACGACAATGGACTTGAGGCCCTGCGCGTCGGCCCATTGGGGAAGCGCGCGGGCTTCGCTGTGGGTTCCGTCGATTTTGGCGATCCGCTCGACATGGGTCAGGCCGAGCTCAGCCAGTTCGCGGATCTGTCTCGTCGAGGCGTTGTCATAAGGCAGGCCCCGGCGAATGAACTCGAAGTCCGGGCCGCTCGGCGGGTCTTCAAAGACTGCGACGCGCTTCGAGACGCCGTCATGCACGAGGTCGGCCGCTTCGAGCGCCCCGGCGCCGCCGGAATCGATCGTGAGCACGATCGCGTCTGCGGGCGCGACCGGGTCGCTCGCGACCAGCGCCCATCCCAGAGACCGCAAGACGGGTTCGCGGATGGGGCCAATGGCGACGACCGCAAACGCCGCGAGGGCGATCGCCGCCAGGAGAGCAGCCCACCATGGCCACCCGAGAATCCTTCTGCGCTTCATGGATTTGAGCAATGGATAGGCGGCGACCCGTTCATCAGCGCGTGCGCGCGTCTCCGGGGCGGTGCGTGCCGTCATTGGTTCTCATGAGCTCGTCATACAAGCGGTCGATCTCGCGCGCGTCGGCCGGCGGGACATCCTGCTGATGCAAGGCTTTGAGCTCATTCCGGGTCGGCTGGCGCTTGAACCCGTTCTCGATCGGCCACGACCGGGGAAGCGTCTGCTGGGCCATTCCCGGCTGAACGAGGAACGCTAGCGGCCCGACGAGCGCCAAGGCGAAGCGAATCTTGAATGACATGGTGACAGCGCCTGGTCTGGGTTCGGTGGCTATCGCCTAGTGGCCTATGCCTGACAAGTGAGACTTTGATTATTCGCAATTATAGGCGTCATTGTCTCGAACTGAAGTCTTCGCGCTCCCTTGCAGCCGCGACGCCGAACGCGGCGGCCGCTGACCCCGTGGAAAGCCGGCCCCTGCGAAGCCGTCCGCCCGGTTGATCAGCGCATGTCCTGCCGGCTCTGCCGCACGGGAGGCGCGGAGCCGGACGAAAGAATGTCGAGCGTGTCGCCGTTCCAGACCAGAATATCCGCGCCGCTCACGTTGTCGAAACGTCCAGTCGCGGCCAGAGGCATCGAGGTGATGGCGAGCTGGGTCCATGGGCCGGCGCCCCGAAGGCGAGGGGCCGCGGTGACCGGCTGGCCACAGGCAATCGTTTCGCCTCGAGCGTCTCGCATGCCCCGCATCGCCCGTTTTCCCCTCGAGCCGCCGCATCGCGCGGGAAGGCGCGCCGGTCTCAGCCTATTGCCTGAAAAAAGGAGCTGGCAAGCCGCCCGATCGGGAGGCGGTAGCTCTGGTCTGTCCGCTCGCGATGAATGGTGGATAGCGCAGATCGCGATGCGCCGCCCGCGCGCCGCCTCTGCTATGAAGGGCCCATGCCCCTGCACCTCATCAAGCTCGCGGTCGGCGCGGATTCGCTTGGCGACCTGCGCGAATGGATAGAGGAGCGGATGGCCGAGGCGAAGCGCCGCGGCGCGCCGGCGCGGCACGCCCACGTCACCCGGATGACGCCGAAACGCACACAGGAGATCCTGGACGGCGGCTCGCTCTACTGGGTCATCAAGGGCCAGATCGCCGCCCGCGAGCGCATCCTCGGCCTCGAGCCGTTCATGGACAAGGACGGGATCGGCCGCTGCAAGATCTGGCTCGGCGAGACCGTGGTCGCGGTCGCGCCGCGGCCGATGCGCGCCTTCCAGGGCTGGCGCTATTATCAGGCGAAGGAGGCGCCTCCAGATATCGACGAGGCG
>DATGHB010000194.1:0-4708 GCA_035308265.1 Roseiarcus sp. | reverse complement strand
CGACGCGCGCCGGCTCCTGATCGGCGCGCAGCTTGCCGTTACCGCGGTGTCGATCGTCTTCAGTGCGGTGGTCGCCTTGCATTTGGCGACGCCGGCGGTGCTGCTTGCGACGGCGTTCTGCCTCGGCGGGACTGGGGCGCTTGCGGCGCCCGCGTGGCTGGTCGTCACGCCGATGCTGGTCGAGAGACAGGATCTTGATAGCGCCATCGCCATCAACAATACGAGCTACAACGTGAGCCGCGCGGTCGGACCCGCGCTCGGCGGACTGGCGATCGCGGCTTTCGGCATCGCCCTGCCGTTCTGGTGTTTCTGCGTCGGCAACCTCGCCGTCCTCGCCGCGCTCATGTGGTGGCGGGCGCCACGCCGGGCCCGGGAGTCTCTGCCCGCCGAGCGTTTGGTGAGCGCGATGCGCACCGGGCTGCGTTACGCCAAACACAATCGCGCCCTCGACTCGACGCTCATCCGCGGCGTCGCCTTTTTCTCCTTCGCCAGCGCCTATTGGGCGCTTCTGCCGCTGGTCGCGCGCACGCAGATGCACAACGGCCCGGAGGTCTATGGCGTGCTGCTCGGGATGATCGGCCTGGGTTCGATCGTCGGGTCGTTCGCGCTCAACCGTCTCAAGGCGCTTCTCGGTCCCGACCGCCTGGCGACCGTCGGCACGCTGGGCACAATCCTCGCGCTTGGGCTCTACGCCGAGGCGCGTGAGCCGATGATCGCCGCCATTGCGAGTCTGATCGCGGGCGCCTCCTGGATCGCGATGATGACGACACTGTTCGTCTCGGCGCAGGTGGCCCTGCCGGAATGGGTGCGCGGACGAGGGCTGGCGATTTTCCTGACCGCTTATTTCGGCGCGATGACCCTTGGGAGCGCGGTCTGGGGCAAGGTCGCGAGCCTCCACGGCGTTCCCAACGCCCTCTATCTGGCCGCCGCGGGCGCGGCGATCGCGATGGCGCTCACCACGCGGTGGAGGCTGCAAACCGCCGCCGGCCTCGACCTCACGCCGTCCATGCACTGGCGCGCGCCGATGTTCGTGCATCGGGTCGAGGACGATCAGGGTCCGATCCTGGTCACCGTCGAGTATCGGATCGACCCGAAAGACACCCGTCCGTTCCTGGCGCTGGCGCATGAAATCGGCCGTGAACGAAAACGCGACGGCGCCTATGCGTGGGGCGTCTTCGAGGACGCTCAGGTCGCCGGCCGGATCGTCGAGACCTTTCTCATTCAGTCGCTGCTCGAACTCAAGCACCTGCGCACGCGGGTGACGAAAGCCGACCGCATCATCGAGGATCAGGCGCGCGCGCTCCTGAAAGAGCCGCCGAAACTGACGCTTCTTGTCGCGCCCACGCGCCAGCGTCACAAGCGGCGGAAGCGGGCGAAGCGGCTTGCGGCGCTCAGGGCCGCCCGCGCGCCCGCCGCCGTCGGGTAGGGTGGGGACCGAGACAAGCGCCCCACGCGGTCAATCCGGGCCGGTCGCGCCCGGCCTCTGGGCGGGTTCGGGCTTGGCTGTCGGCTTCGCCATCAGGCGAAGGACCTCGTCCTCGGTTGCGACGCGGCGGAAGCGCTGAAGCGCGCCCGCGCGCCGGAACGCCTCGTAGAGATACGAGCCGGCGGGCGGGCAGGTCCAGAAGTCGTAGCCGCTCCACGCGACCGCTTCGCTCCACAAGTGCACGAAGGTCGCCCCGCGCGTCGCTTGGGTGGCCCAATCGCGATATCCGGGCAAGAACAGCTTCCAGAACTGCTCCGGCTCGACCGGATAGCAGACGCGCGAATCGAGCGCGTGGCCGTCGAGGCCATGCTCGGTCAGGACCGGCGTCAGCAGGAACGGGCCGATCGCGCCCCATCTCTGGTCGATGTCGATCGCGGCCTCCGCTTTGGCGATGAGCTCGATGAGCGCCGGGTGCGAAGGCGGAAGCCTCAGGACCGCGTTGTTGACGAGGCTGGTCCCGACCGCGTCGGCCTGGCGGCAGAAGATGAAGCCGCCATTGTCGAAGGCGGGCTTCTTCAGGCAAAGGATGTCGGTATCGACCCAGCAGCGCCCGGTCTTTGCGATCATCCGGTAGCGGAAGAAGTCGGCGAAGGTCGCGACCGACGGCTTGCCGTTGGCGAGGAACCTGCGGATGAGCGATTCGTCGGGAGAGATCGTCCGCGCGTCGGCGAGACGGACGCCGGGGGGCAGGGCGAGGGACGAATCGTAGCTGAACACCGCGAGGCTCGCGCCGGCTTGCGCAAACGAGGCGAGGCAGGCGTAGGCGAACGGGTTGAGGTCCCCATGCCAGAAGGAGGCGAATTCCGAGCTGTCGGCAGGCTCGCTCATTCGATCCTGGCCAGAACGTTGCGCCCGGCGTCCTCCCAGTCGCCGAAGAATGTCTCGGTCGTCAAATTGCCCCGCGACACGAATTCACAATAGACGTCGAAGATCCAGCTCGCATGGACGTCGTCGAGGAGAATGTGCCGGCCGCGCCCGCCGTGCGCGATGCGGATGCAGTTCCCCATGTCGGCGCGGCAGACGTCGTCGGTGTGGCCCCCGTCGACATGAAAGACGTCGAACGCGAGTTCGGCGCGCCGGTTGACGAGCCAGGGAAGAACGTCGCGGGAATCGCCGGTGAACAGGTGCACCCGCCCCGGGAACTCGCCTTTGAGGAAATCGACGCATTCGGCCGTATAGGCGTGCGCCATGATGTCGACCCCGTAATATTCGAGCCGCGGATTCGCCGACAGCGCCAGAAGCGCGCTATGGCCCGCGTTGACGCCGACTTCGAGCAGGCGCTCCTTGAACCGCACGGCGCGCCAGACGTTGCGGCGGGCGGGGGCGAGATCGCGATCCGGAGGCTGATCGGCGTAATGGTCCGCGAGGTCGGCGTAGAAAATGTTCCCCTCAAGCGGTTCGCCTGATTGCCTGACGAGAGCGGCGATGCGCTCGAGGCGCAGGCGGAACCTTTCGGTGAAAATCTCATCCAATGTGTCGCGATGAAGGGAATAATCGGCAATTTCCGAGGGCGGGAGAGGTTTGCCCGGAATGAGGCTGCGGCCGTTCATGGGTGAGCGAGGCCCCTTTTTTTCAAGCCTTGGCGGTGAGGCCGCCCTGGTCGCCGCCCTTGGTTCCGCGCCGCTATGGCACGGTTTTGCCGGTCAATGGAACGGGGGTCGCCGCATCGCGTCAACCCGCGAACGCCTCTTGACTCTCGGGCCAAGCTATCCCATTCGGCATTTGTTTTGCACTTCCCGGCATGATGGAACGACGCAAGCGCTCGGCTCGTCAACGTTGGGCTTTTGTTTTCGAGCGAGCGGAGCGGCGAGTGGGGCGACCCTTTTGGATTGAAGGCTACGCGATCGCGTCGGCCGACGGCATGATCGCGGATTCCACCGGAATCATGCCCGATTCGCTCAAGTTCGAAGCCGACCAGCGCTTTTTTCTGGGCGCCCTCGAACGCGCCGGGGTGGTGGCCCACGGGCGCCTTTCTCATGAGGGCGACCCGGACTCGCCCGCCCGCCGGCGCCTGATCCTGACGAGGCGCGTCAGCGGGCTTGCGCCCGATCCCGGCAATCCGAACACCTGGCTCTGGAACCCCGCCGGCGCGACGCTCGAAGAGGCGCGCGCGGCGGTCGGCTGTGGGGACGGCGCGATGGCGATCGCCGGCGGGACCGAGGTTTTCAGCCTCTTTCTCAAGATCGGCTATGACGTCTTCTATCTCGCGCGCGCCAACGACGTGCGGCTGCCAGGCGGCGTTCCGGTCTTCTCGCAGGGCCGGTTCGGCGAGCCGCCCGAGGGCGTTCTCCGCGCGGCGGGGTTGAAGCCGGCGAAAACCGGGTGGCTCGACGACGAGGTTTCGCTCGTCAAATGGACCGCCTAGCTCCAGCGCCGCGCCGCCTCACGGCCGCAAGCTCAGAATGTAGGCGATCAGGTTGTTTCGGTCCGCCGCGCTGAGAATGAGGTTCGGCATCGAAGCGTGGGAAGTCCGTAAGAACACGGCCAGGGACGTTTGCGTGGTGGACGGCATCGCCGCGATCGCAGCGAAAGCGGGCGCTGCGCCATGAGCGCCGTGACATGTCGCACAGTTGTGGGCCGCCAGACGCTCCCCGGCGACCGGATCGCCCAATTGCTGCCCAAGGGCGGACAGCAGGGTCGCCACGAGGAACAGCGCGCTGCCAGCGATTGAACGAGCGGACATGAGTATCGCTCCCTTTAACTCGCCAAGATTTACAATTAGGCCCCCGGCTTGGGAAGGCGATGACGTCACCAGATTCCCTGGCGCCGCCCCGACTTCCCCGATGATATGGCTTTCGGCCACAATAGGTCTAATGGAAAGTCTATGGATGACCGGGTGACCGCCGGGCCGGCAAAAAGCGCAGCCTCCATGGCCGCGCTCATCCCCCTTGTGCGCTATGGACGGCGCTATCTTGGCCGGGCGATCGCGGCGCTGGCGGCGCTGACCGTCTCCTCCGCCGCGACGCTCGCGGTTCCGTTCGCGCTGCGCTCGATGATCGACTTCGGCTTCTCGAAAGAAAGCGGCGGCGCGATCGATGTCTACTTCCTGGCCATGGGCGCGCTGGTGATCGTCATCGCGCTGGCGGCGGCCACCCGCTACTATCTGGTGACCGCGCTCGGCGAGCGCGTGGTCGCCGATCTCAGACGCGACGTGTTCGCGCACCTGTCGGGTCTCGACGCCGCCTTCTACGACAGCGCGCGAACGGGCGAGCTGGTGTCGCG
>DATGHB010000193.1:0-8214 GCA_035308265.1 Roseiarcus sp. | reverse complement strand
CCATCGCCCCGAAGTCGCTCGCGATCCTGTTGCGGACGACAGGGGGCGGCGATCTAATCCTGGCCGCCGCCGGCCCTGTCGGCGGTGAGCTGGGCGTTCACCCGCGCCAGGAATTCCGAGAGATCGTCGGTGACGAAATCCGCGACGTCGGCGGCTTCCGAAGGCGCCCGGTCATGCGCCTCGCGGTGATCCGGCCGGCCGGCCTTGGCCGTGACCAGGGTCGTCGTCATGCCCCTGGCCTTCGGCGCCGCGAGATTTCGCGCCACGTCCTCGAACATCGCCGCGGTCTGCGGATCGACTCCGCATTGCTCGAAAAAGGCGTCGTAGGCGCCTTCGGCGGGCTTTGAAACGAGTCCGGCCGCGACGATGTCGAAGGCGTCCTCGAACAGCCCGTCGAGGCCGAGCTGGCTTATGGTGAGGAGCGCATGGCGGCGCGATCCGTTGGTGAAGATGAGTTTCCGCCCCGGCAGTTTCCCGATCTCGTTCGCAAGCAGGGGGTCCGGCTTCAGGCAAGAGCGGTCGATGTCGTGAACAAATTCCAGAAAGCGCTCGGTCTGCGCGCCATGCTCCTGCGCGAGCCCGCTGAGCGTCGTGCCGTGACGCGAATAATAGTGCTTGTGGAGGGCGCGGGCCGACAGGCCGTCGATGCCGAAAAGCTCGACCAGAAAAAGGGTGATCCGCTGGTCGATGCTCGGCCAAATTCCGCTGTCCGGAGGGTACAGGGTATTGTCGAGGTCGAAGACCCATGTGGCGACATGGCCAAAGCCCGCCCGCAGCGCCTCATCGGACGGCAGGCGGAACGCGGACCGGGGAATGAGCGGCGTCATGGCGAGGCGCTGGTCTTGGGCGTCAAGTTCAAACTCCATCTCCCGGTTGAGGTTAGCGGCGATGCGTTGATCTTTCCATAAGATTCGAGTTTCGCGAGCCGTGCTCTAAGCTGGCCCGCCTCCTCTCAACCATGGGCGCCCCATGCTGGAAAAGTTCGAACGCTATCCGCTCACCTTCGGCCCCACCCCGATCGAGAGGCTGAGACGCCTGAGCGCGCATCTCGGCGACAGGGTCGAGATCTACGCCAAGCGCGAGGACTGCAATTCGGGCCTCGCGTTCGGGGGCAACAAGCTGCGCAAGCTCGAATACATTGTCCCCGACGCGCTTCGCTCGAACGCCGACACGCTGGTCACCATCGGCGGCGTGCAGTCGAACCATACGCGGCAGGTGGCGGCGGTCGCGGCCAAGATCGGCATGAAGTGCCGGCTCGTGCAGGAAGCCTGGGTCCCGCACGAGGACGCGGTCTACGACCGGGTCGGCAACATTCTGCTCAGCCGCATTATGGGCGCCGACGTGAGGCTGGTCGACGAGGGCTTCAACATCGGCATTCGCAAGAGCTGGGAGGACGCGCTGAAGGATGTCGAGGCGCATGGCGGGCGCCCTTATGCGATTCCCGCCGGCGCCTCAGTGCACAAATATGGCGGACTCGGCTATGTCGGCTTCGCCGAGGAGGTGCGGGCGCAGGAGCGCGCCCTCGGATTCGCCTTCGACTATGTGGTCGTCTGCACCGTGACCGGCTCGACCCACGCCGGCATGCTGGTGGGCTTCGCCAAGGATGGGCGGCAGCGCAAGGTGATCGGCGTCGACGCTTCGGCGACGCCGAAACAGACCAAAGCGCAGGTCGTCGACATCGCGCGCAAGACGGCGAAGCTGGTCGAACTCGGTGAGGCGATCGCGGATGACGACGTCGTGCTGATCGAGGATTACGCCTATCCCGTCTATGGCGTCCCCTCGGCGGAAACCAAGGAGGCGATCCGGCTCGCAGCGCGGCTCGAGGGGATGATCACCGATCCCGTATACGAGGGCAAATCGATGCAGGGCCTGATCGACCTTGTGAAAAAGGGCTTCTTCCCCAAGGCGTCGAAAGTGCTCTACGCTCATCTCGGCGGCGCGCCGGCGCTCAACGGCTACGCCTACGCGTTTCGCAACGGATGAGGCCGGGCCATTCGCCGCCATCGCGGCCACGCGAGATGTCGGGGCGATCGGGGCGGCTCGAGGACGGGGTCGCGCGATTGCGGAGAAAGCGTGCCCTTCTTGGCCGATTGTCTATCTTGATCGATGGCTCCAGATCGGCGTAATTTTCAGTTGGCCGTAACGTTCGGGTCCACCGACCCTCGGCGGCCAAGTCGCCGGAGCGGCCGCATATAAGGTCGCGCGGCCCGGCGAATTGGGAGGGGCTCATGGAGATTCTTGCGGGTTGGCGCCGGCAATTCGGCGTGGGGCGGGCGAGTCTGCTGGCGACAACGGCGTGCGCCGCGATCGTTTCCGCGGCGGCGGCCGCGCCGGGCGGGGGCGGGGCGCCCAGGCTCAGCTGCGCGAGCCTGACCCGCCTTCCGATCGCGGACACGCAAATCCTCACCGCGACCGAGGTCGCCGCGGGCGCCGGCCTGCCGGCGCATTGCAACGTGGTGGGCGTCATCGACAAGCGGGTGAGTTCGCAGGACCCCGACCACGACACCTACGGCGTCGGCTTCGCGATCAATCTGCCGGACAGTTGGGCCGGCCGTTTCGAAATGATGGGCGGCGGCGGCACCGACGGGTCGCTCAACCAGAATCCGCAAGGCAACGGCGGGAGCGAGCTGGCCTCGGGCTGGGCCGTGGCGGCTGACGACGGCGGCCACGAGGACGCCAATCCCGCGAACGCCAACGGTTACACGCCCCCGTTCACTTGGCAGGACGACGACCCCAACGCCGGAGGGTCGGCGCATTTCGGCATCGATGCGAAGGCGCGCAGCGAATATGGCTATCGGGCCATGGAGCAGGCGACGCTCGTCTCCAAAGAGATCATGTGGTATTATTACGGTCAGCGTCCGCGGCATTCCTATTTTTGGGGCTGCTCCAACGGCGGCCGCGACGCCTTCATGCAGGTGCAGCGCTACCCGCAAAATTACGACGGCGTGGTCGCGGGGAATCCGGGGTTCGACCTGCCCCGCGCCGCCATTGGCGAAGCGTGGAACGAGCAGAGTCTCGCGCCGCTCGCGAGCGGGGTCGACGCCAACGGACAGCCCAATGTCACGCAGTCCTTCCAGCCGCAGGACCTTGAGGTGGCGTCGGCCGCGATCCTCGAAGCCTGCGACGGCCTGGACGGGCTCGTCGACGGAATCATCGACAATTATTCAGCCTGCACCACCGCGGTCGTGAAGCCGCATCTCGCGAATTTCACGTGCGGCACGGGCACGCATGGCGCCACGCCCCATGGCGGGACATGCCTGACTTCGGCCCAGGTCGCGGCCCTCCTCAAGATTTACGGCGGGGCGCACAATTCCGACGGCCAGGCCCTGTACTCCGGCTGGTACTGGGATGCCGGGATCTGGGATCCGCCCACCGCGTTCGGTCTGGGCTTCCAGGGATGGAACGTGAGCGCATTCGGCGGCTTGCCTGCCAACCTGACCCTGGGCGCCGGCGCGGTTCCGATGGTGTTTCATAATCCGCCGATCGTCACACCCGTCAACAGCAGCACGGGCGCGGCCGGGGAATCGCAGGAGAAGGTGATCTTCGACTATAATTTCGACACCGACGCGCCGACGATTTTCGCCTCGGTTCCCGGCTATCCGGAGAGCCCGATGGAGTTCATGACGGGCGTCTCGCTCAATCTCGCGCCGTTCGCGTTCCATGGCGGCAAGATGATCATTTACGACGGCGTCAATGACGGAATCTTCTCCGGTGTCGACCTCGTCAACTGGTACAATGCGATGAACCGGTTCCAGTTCGGCCAGGCGCAGACCTTCGCCCGCCTGTTTCTGATCCCCAACCTCGCGCATTGCGGCGGCGGCCCGGCGACCAGCGACTTCACCGCCAATACGCTGAGCGCGATCACGAACTGGGTTGAAAACGGCGTCGCGCCGGACGAGATCGTCGCCGCCAATCACAACGCCTCCTCGCCGTTCACCGCGGGCGGCGTCGACCCCAATCACCTGTTCGCGCCAGGCGTCACGACAAACTTCCCCGCCAACGGCACGCGTCCCATCTGCCCCTATCCTGAGCAGACGCGGTACAAGGGCGCCGGCGCGACAAACAACGCCGCCAACTTCACCTGCGCCTATGAGCGGCCGGTCGTCACCCGGAATTACTTCGATCGGCCCTGGGATTCGGGGGACCAGTAGGCTCGGCGCCCGTCCGGGGCGAAGGCCCAGACGCGGGCTCACACCGTGAGCCAGCGCCGGACCTCGCTCTCGTTCATCGTCTCGCGGGCGCCCGACAGCACGACCGCGCCCCGGTCCATGACCGCGTAATCGTCGGCGATGTCGCGCGCCCATTCGAAATATTGCTCGACCACCAGGATCGCCATCCCGCCCTTGCGGCGCAGATGGGTGAGCGCGCGGCCGATGTCCTTGATGATCGATGGCTGGATGCCTTCGGTCGGCTCGTCGAGAATGAGGAGCCTGGGGCGGGTCACCAGCGCGCGGCCGATCGCCAGCTGCTGCTGCTGTCCGCCGGAGAGATCGCCCCCGCGCCGGCCCAGCATGTCGGAGAGCGCCGGAAAGAGGCTGAAGACCTCGTCGTCGATGACGCGCCGATCGCGCGGCAGCGCCGCAAAGCCGGTCATCAGGTTCTCCTTCACCGACAGCAGCGGAAAAATCTCGCGGCCCTGCGGCACATAGCCGAAACCGAGCTTCGCCCGCTGATGGCTCGGCAGCCCGTTCACCGCCTTGCCGTTCCATTGGATCGAGCCGGAAGCGACGCCATGCTGGCCGACGATGGCGCGCAGAAGCGAAGATTTTCCCACGCCGTTGCGCCCCAGCACGCACAAGATGCGCCCGGCTTCGGCCTTGAGCGACACCGAGCGAAGCGCCTGCGCGGCGCCGTAGAAAAGATCGATGCGGTCGACGCTCAGCATCTCAACGCCCGAGGTACACTTCGACGACGCGCGGATCGGCGCTCACCTGATCGAGCGCGCCTTCCGCCAGGACCGAGCCTTCATGCAGACAGGTCACCTTGACGCCGAGCTCGCGCACGAAAGCCATGTCGTGCTCGACCACGATCACCGAATGGTCGCGCGCGATCTCGCGTAAGAGATCGGCGGTGGCGGCCGTCTCGCTGTCGGTCATGCCGGCGACAGGCTCGTCGACCAGCAGCAGCTTCGGGTCCTGCGCGAGCAGCATGCCGATTTCCAGCCATTGCTTCTGCCCATGCGACAGCGATCCGGCGAGGCGCGCGCGATGATCGGCGAGCCGGGTCGTCGCGAGGATGGCGTCGATCGTCTTTGGCGTCTTCGGGTCCTCACGTCCGAACAGGGTCGCGCGCACGCTGCGCGGCGCCTTGGCCGCGAGCAGGAGATTGTCTTCGACGGTGTGGTTCTCGAACACGGTCGGCTTCTGGAACTTGCGCCCGACCCCGAGCGTCGCGATCTCCGCTTCGTCGAGCCTGGTCAGGTCATGGCGCCCGTCGAACATGACCTCGCCCTCGTCGGGGCGCGTCTTGCCGGTGATAACGTCCATCATCGTCGTCTTGCCCGCGCCGTTGGGGCCGATGATAGCGCGCATCTCGCCGGGCAGGAGGACCAGAGACAGACTGCGCAGCGCGTTGAAGCCGTCGAACGACACGCTGACCCCGTCGAGATAGAGGAGGGTCTGGGTGAGGCTCGGGTTGCTCGTCTCCGCAAGGCTCATGGCTCGGCGCCCTCCTCGATCGCCGCGACGGAGATGACCTCGCGCGGCTTCGGCTGTCCGACTTTGAGCGCGAGACCCAAGAGACCCTTGGGCAGGAACAGGGTGACGAGAACGAACAGGAGGCCGAGGCCGTAAAGCCAGTATTCGGGGAAGGCGCCGGTGAACCAGGTTTTCGCGAAGTTGACCGCGATCGCGCCGAGCGCCGCGCCGATCAGGGTTCCCCTGCCGCCGACCGCGACCCAGATCGCCGCTTCGATCGAGTTCGCGGGGGCGAATTCGCTCGGGTTGATGATGCCGACCTGCGGCACGTAGAGCGCCCCGGCGATCCCGGCGATGACGGCCGAGAGGACGAAGACGAACAGCTTGTAGTTCTCGACCCGGTAGCCGAGAAAGCGCATGCGGCTCTCCGCGTCGCGCACCGCAACCAGCGCCTTGCCGTACTTCGAGGCGATGATCGCGCGCGAGACGAGATAGGCGAGAATGAGCGCGACGGCGCTGGCCGAAAACAGTGCCGCCTTGGTCGAAGCGGACTGAAGCGAAAAGCCGATGAGATCCTTAAAGTCGGTGAGCCCGTTGTTGCCGCCAAAACCGAAATCGTTGCGAAAGAACTCCTTGTAGAGGGCGAAGGTCATCGCCTGGGTGATGATCGAAAGATAGACGCCGGTCACCCGCGAGCGGAAGGCGAACCAGCCGAAGGCGAGCGCGAGCAGCCCGGGGACGAGCGCCGCCATCGCGATCGCATAAGGAAACCAGTTGAATCCCCACCAGGCGACCGGCAGCTCCTTCCAGTTCAGGAACACCATGAAGTCGGGCAGGATCGGATTGGCGTAGACGCCGCGCGCCCCGATCTGCCGCATCAGATACATGCCCATCGCATAGCCGCCGAGGGCGAAGAACGCGCCATGGCCGAGCGAGAGAATGCCGCAATAGCCCCAAACCAGATCAAGCGCGACGGCGAGGATCGCGTAGCACAGATATTTGCCGAACAGCTGCACCAGGTACGGCGGCAGGTAGAAGGGTGAATCGGGCGGGATCGCGAGCGAAAGCAGGGGCACGGCGATGGCCGCGGCGATGAGTGTTGCGACGAAGACGAGGCCGAGCCGGTCGAGCCGCGCGCTCATGCTTCGACCGCCCGGCCGCGCAAAGCGAAGAGCCCTCGCGGCCGCCGCTGGATGAACAGGATGATGACGATGAGCAGCACGATCTGGCCCTGGACAGCGCCGATCATGGGCTCGAGCAGCTTGTTGGCGAGCCCGATCATCAGGGCGCCGAACGCCGTGCCCCACAAATTGCCGACGCCGCCGAACACCACCACCATGAAGCTGTCGATGATGTAGCCTTGGCCCAAGTTCGGCGAGACATTATCGATCTGCGACAGCGCCACGCCCGCGATTCCCGCCACTCCTGATCCGAGCGCGAAGGCCAGCATGTCGACGCGCGTGGTCGAAACGCCCATCGCGGCGGCCATGCGGCGGTTCTGGGTCACGGCGCGCATTTGCAGGCCGAATGGAGTCAAGCGCAGCACGACCTGCAGCCCGATGAACACCAAGGCCGAGATCACGATGATCCAGAGCCGGTTGGTGGTGATCGACAGGCCCCCCAGTTCGAAGGCGCCGGACATGAAGCGAGGGTTCATGACCTGACGATTGCTGGCGCCGAACAGGCTGCGCACCCCTTGTTGCAAAATGAGCGATACGCCCCAGGTCGCCAGCAGCGTTTCGAGCGGGCGCGTATAAAGAAATCGAATCACCAGGCGCTCGATTGCGACGCCGACCGCGCCCGAGACGACGAACGCCGCGGGGATGGCGAAAGCGAGCGACCATTCCTCGAGCGAGGGCGGAAGCAGGATCTGCACGAGATAGGTCGCATAGGCGCCGAGCATCACCATTTCGCCATGCGCCATATTGATGACGCCCATGACCCCGAAGGTGATGGCGAGGCCGATCGCCGCGAGCAGCAGGACCGACGCCGCGGAAAGGCCGTACCAGAGGTTCTGCGTCACGCCCCACAGGGCCAGACGCCCATGGATCGTCGTCAAGGCCGATGCGGCCGCGCTCTTCACCGCCGGATCCGTCGCCTTCTGTGCGATCTGGTCGATGAGGCTTTGCGCGTCCTGATCGCCGCGGTCCTTCAGCGTTGCGATGGCCGCAAGACAATCTTCCGCCGGGGCGGCGCCGCTGACCGCGACGATCGAGGCCTGAGCGAGCCTCAATGCAGCGGCGACGCGCGGATCGCTTTCCTTCGCGAGCTGGGCTTTCAGCGCCGGGGCCGCCTTGGCGTCGCGCGATTTGAATATGTCTTCGGCCGCAGCGAGGCGCCTCTCGGGGTCGGGATTGGCAAGAGTGAGCGCGCCCATGGCGCCTTCGATGGCGCTTCTGACCGCATTATTGACGCGGACCTTCTTGAACGCGGCGGAGTCGACGCCTTGCAGGGGCGTCCCTGTCCTGGCGTTGAGGATCGCGCCCGCGGCGGTCTTCACGGCGACCAGATGATCGGCCGGATCGATCATGAGGCGATTGTCGCCAAGCGCCTCCAGAATCGCCGCCGCGTTCGCAGG
>DATGHB010000192.1:0-7416 GCA_035308265.1 Roseiarcus sp. | reverse complement strand
AGGCGTCGTCATCGACGCGTTGCGCTGCGCCAAGCTCGGCCTCGAGCGCGGGATCGGCGGCCCGCTCGAGGGTCCGTCCTCCTACTTCATGAAGAGCCCGCCGCGTCAGATGCGCGACAGCGTCGCGCATGACGCCTGCAATGCGTTCATCGATGGCAGGCCTTTCGACCTCCCCGGAGAGGCGCCGAAGAGCGCGAAGGTCGCGGGCGGCGGCCGCTCTTAAATTGCAAGCGATCGAAACTGTGCTGTTCGATTTCGGCGGCACGCTGGACTGTGACGGGGTGGCGTGGAAGGCGCGCTTTCACGCCCTCTATCGCGCCGAGGGCCTGGATATGCCCGCGGACGCTTTCGCGCCAGCTTTCCACGCCGCTGACGACGCGCTCGTTGGCGCGCTTGCGCCTTCGACCGGGCTTAGGGAGACGGTGATGAGGCTCACCGCCAATCTCGAGGCGGAACTCGCGCGCCGCGGGGCGGGCGAAAGGGACAAGCGCGCGGCGCGCGGCCAGCGCGTCGCCTCGCGTTTCCTGTCCGATGCGTCCGCCGCCTTCGCCCGCAACCGGCCGGTCCTCCAGGCGCTCGGCGAACGTTATCGACTGGGAATCGTGTCCAACTTCTACGGCAATCTCGAAGGGGTGTGCGAGAGCGCGGGTCTCGCTTCCTTGTTCGGGGTCATTGCGGACAGCGAGCGCGTCGGCGTGGGCAAGCCGGAGCCCGCGATCTTTCGCGCCGCGCTTTCCGCGCTGAACGGACGCCCGGAGACGGCCGTGATGGTCGGCGATTCGCTTCGCCGCGACAGCGAGGGCGCGCGGCGCTTGAGGATGGGATTCATCTGGATCGCGCCCTCTGCGGTTCAGGCGGCCGAACGCCCTGCCCCGTCCGCCCTCGCCGCCTTGACCCGCTTGCCCGATCTCATCGGCGTTCTGACATGATGGGCGCGCGAGCCTTGCGTGGGGGAATCATCGCCGCCGGCCAGGGGACGCGCCTTAAGCGCGACGGCTATCGGGTCAGCAAGCCGATGACGCCGGTCGGCGGGCGCCCCCTGATCGATCACGCCCTCGACCGATTCCGGTCGGTCGGCGTTCGCCAGGTGACGGTCATCGTCAACGAAGACAACGACGATTGCCGGCAATGGCTCGGCGACAACGGCCGCGATCTCGACCTCGAGGTGATCGTGCGCACGACCCCGTCTTCCTACGCGAGCTTCCGGCTGGTAGCGGACAGGCTCGCCGGCGCGCCGGCGCTCATCACTACGGTCGATTCGATTATGGGTCCCGACGCCTTTCAGCATTTCGTCAAGACGGCCGCCGGCTTTCCGAGGGACGCATTCGTGCTTGGCCTCACCGCCCATGTCGACGACGACAATCCCCTGTGGGCCGATCTCGACGAGGGCGGGCGCGTCCTTCGGCTTGGGGGGAATGGGGGCAGCCACGTCACCGCCGGCCTCTACTGGCTTCCCGCCAAGCCCGCCGCTGAGCCTTCGGCGGACTTCAGCCGCCTGCGCGACTATCTCCAATGGCTGGTCGACAAAGGCGCGCCGGTCTATGGCGTCGCTCTGCCCGTGGTGTTCGACATCGATCGGGCTCACGATGTGGAGGCGGCTGAATCCGCTCTGCTCGGTAGCCGGCCGGAGACCATGTCCCCATGAGCAAGGGCCTCTCCTGCGTGGGCGTCATCCGCGAACCCGCCCACTCGCCCGGCCGTGTCGAGGACGACGCCGCGATCATGAGACGCGTCGGCGAGGCGATGACGGAGCGGGGTTTCAGCGTCGAACTGGTCGCCGCCGACGCCCTGAACGAAGCCGCTCCCGCCAACCTCTTCGTCATGTGCGAGCGCGGAGCGGTCCTCGATCGCCTGGCGGAGATGGAGAAGGCGGGTTCGATCGTCGTCAACTCACCTGCCGCCATTCGCAACACCTATCGCCACCGCATGGTCGAACTGTTCGCGCAGTATTGCGTGTCGGCGCCGAGGAGCTGGATCGTCGCCGCCGACGCGAATATGGCCCGGCCTGCCGACTGCGCCTGGATCAAGCGCTACGATTTCCACGCAACGCAGCGCGACGATGTCATGTACGCCGCCTCGGACACGGGTTGGCGTGAAGCGCTGCGGCGTTTCGCCGACCGCGGCGTTCCGTTTGTCGTCGCCCAGGAGCATGTGGCGGGCGACCTGGTCAAATTCTACGGCGTCCGGAACGGCGCCGGGACTTCGGGCGCCAGCTGGTTCGAATGGTTCTATCATCGCGACAAAGGAATGCTGGGCCATGCCTTCGACCCGGCTCGCCTGGAGAAGGCCGCGCTCGACGCCGCCGCGGCGCTCGGACTGGAGATCTTCGGCGGCGACGCGGTCATCAAGGCCAGCGGAGAGCCGATGATTATCGACCTCAATGCGTGGCCGAGCTATGCTCTCTACCGCGATCGCGCCGCTGAGGCGATCGCCGACTGCCTGATCGAGCGCTTCCGGCGGCGCCCGCGCTTGGTGGCCTGAGCCAAGGAACTGATCCTTTGAACGAAGTCCCTTCCCGCAACCGCGCATTTGAGCGCCGCGCCGTGCCCGGCCCCAAATCCAAGGCGATCTTCGACCATGAGGCGGAGGCGATGGCGCCGGGGCTGCAATCGATCGCGCTCTATTCGCAAATCGCCGTCGATCACGCCAAAGGCTGCGTCATCACCGACGTCGACGGCAATGAATATCTCGATTTCATCGCCGGCGTGGCGATCGGCAGTCTCGGCCATTGCCACCCTCACTATGTGGAGCGGCTCAAGGAGCAGCTCGAGCGGGTGACCTTCGGCAGTTTCACCACCGAGACGCGCGCCCATTTTCTCAATCTGGTGCGCGCGCTGCTGCCGGAGGGGATCACCCATATCCAGTTGTTCTCGGGCGGCGCGGAGGCGGTCGAGGCCGCGTTCCGGCTCGCCAAGTCGGTGAGCAAGAAATTCGAGTTCGTCGGCTTCTGGGGCGGCTATCACGGCAAGACCGCGGGCGTGATCGGCCTCTTGGGCGGCGGCTATCGCAATCATCAGGGGCCATTCCCGCCGGGCATGCACCATTCGCCCTACGCCGACTGCTATCGCTGCCCGTGGAACCTCAAGCACCCGTCCTGCGGGCTCGCCTGCGCCGAGCATCTGCGCAACGTGATCAAGAACGACACCCAGGGCGAGGTCGCGGCGATCATCATCGAGCCGATGCAGGGCACGGCCGGCAATGTGATCCCGCCCGACGAGTTCATTCACGCCGTCCGGGACATCGCCGACGAGTGCGGCGCGCTGCTCATCGCCGATGAGATCCTGACCGGCTTCGGGCGCACGGGAACGATGTGGGCCTCCGACCAGTTCGGGCTCAAGCCGGACATCATGACGATCGGCAAGGGCATCGGCGGAGGCTTCCCGCTCAGCGCGGTCGCTTCTTCGCTCGAGCGCATGTCCGCCAAGCCCTTCGGGGAGCCGAGCGGGAGCTCGTCGAGCTACGGCGGCAATCCGCTCGCCTCCGCCGCCGGTCTTGCTGCTGTCGAAGCCATCCTCGATGAGAAGCTGGTCGAGAATTCGGCCCGCGTCGGCGCCAAGATGCTCGAAGCGCTGAAGCGGCTTCACGACAAGTACCGCTTCATCGGCGACGTGCGCGGACGGGGTCTCATGATCGGCGTCGACCTGGTCGCCGACCGCAAGACCAAGACGCCGCTGGACAAGACCATCACCCGCGCCCTCTTTCACGAGGCGCTCGAGCGCGGCCTCATCACCATGTCCTATTCGAACGTCATCCGCATCAATCCTCCTCTCGTCATCACCGAGGAGGAGGCCTTGCGCGGCGTCGACATCCTCGATCAGGCGTTCGCGGCGATCGCGCGCCGGTTCTCTCTTGACTGAGGCCCCTTGCTGAAGGGCGCGTTCATCGGCTTCGGCAATGTCGCGGCCAACGGGCATCTGCCTGGTTGGCGAACCGTTAACGACGCGAGGATCGTCGCTGCGACCGACGCGGCCGCGTCGCGCGGGCAAGCGTTTCTCGCCGCCTGTCCCGATGGGCGATGGCATGCGACGGTTGACGATCTTCTCGCCCGCGAAGAACTCGATTTCGTCGACATCTGCGCGCCGCCGGGAAGCCATGCGGCGCTGATCGAGCGGGCGCTTCGAGCGGGCCTCCATGTGCTGAGCGAAAAGCCGCTGGTCACGCGCCTCGAGGACGCGCAGCGCATGAGGGCCGCCGCCGCGCGCGCCGGGCGCGTTTTGCATACGGTGCACAATTGGCTTCATGCGCCGGTCTGCCGCAAGATTTCGGCGCTGATCGACGAGGGCGCGATCGGCGAGGTGCGAAGCGTCCGCTGGCGGACGCTGAGAACAAAGCCCGCGATCGCGGTGAGCGCCGACGGAGTCGCCAACTGGCGCGTCGACGCCGAGCAGGCCGGCGGCGGGATTCTGTTCGATCACGGCTGGCACGCGCTCTATTGCGTCATGCGTTGGGCCGGTGTTCCTCTTGGCGTCGCGGGGCTGCTTGAAACCCGCCGCTTCCATGAGCAGCCGCTGGAAGACACCGCGGCGCTTGAGCTCGACACAGATGCCGGCGTGAGCAACATCTTTCTGACCTGGGCCGCCGACGAGCGCTCGAACACGATCGACATCGAGGGCGAGAAAGGCGAGATCCACGTTGCCGGCGACGCTTTGATCCTCAAATCAGAGTCCGGGCAGCGCCGCTGGACGTCGCCGTCCCTGTCGGAAGGGTCGCACCATCCCGACTGGTTCGGCGGGGTCGCGGCGGACTTTCTCGCGGCGGCCAGAGGCGCCGCGAAGAGCAACCTCGACCAGGCGGTCCTATGCGCCCGTCTGATCGACGCGGCTCAGCGCTCAAGCGCCGCGGGCGGCGCCCAGGCCGCCCTCGACGATCAGTCGTTCTGACCCGGACCGCCGCGGGTCGCCTCGAACAGGAACCAGGTCCGCCGCTCGGTCTCGTCGATCCAGACTTCGAGGAGGCTCGTGGTCGCGACGTCGCCGTAATCGTCGCAAACGTCGTGGACCTCGCGCATGCTCGCGGTCAGGCTCTTGTTGTCGTCGCGCAGCTCCGCCAGCATGTCCTTCGGATCGACATAGTCGGCGTCGTTGTCGAGAATCCGTTGGCGCCGCGAGATGTCCCCGATCGAGTGGATCGTCGTTCCGCCGATCTTGCGCGCCCGCTCGGCGATCGGGTCGGTCATGGCGAAAATCTGGTCGCTCTGCTCGTCGAGCAGCAGATGGTAGTCGCGGAAATGCGGGCCGCTCATGTGCCAGTGGAAGTTCTTGGTCTTGAGATAGAGCGCGAACACGTCGGCCAAGAGTCCCGCCAGCGCCGCCGAGATGTCCCGCGTCGCCTCCCCCTTGAGGTCGGTCGGGGTGCTGAGGCGCTCGCGCACATAGGCGTCTTTGGCCCCGCGCGCGTGGGTCTCTTTCGCCGCTGTCGTCTTGGTCATTCCGGCCTCCTCGTTCGTGTCCGGATTAGATCGTCGCACGACTCGCCCGCCGATTCCAGCCGCAACCTGCGCGGCCTCCAACACGTTCAGTGCGCGCAAACCACCCTGAGACCGATGCGGCCCTGCCAGCCGGAATTATCGGGGGCGATGAAATCGCGGTAGGCGGACCGGCAGATCGCCGGATTGTGCGACCACGAGCCGCCCCTGAGCGCCCTCTCGCGGTCTGGCGACCCCGAAAGGTTGGCGGCGCCGTCCGAGGGCGAGTCCGCGTAATTGGCGCTCGCCCGGTCGAGGCAATATTCCCACACATTGCCGTGCATGTCGTAGAGGCCGAAGCGGTTGGGCGGAAATGTCCCGGCAGGCGTCGTCGCGCCGCGGAACTTGCCCGTCGGACCCTGGTCATAGGCGCCTGAGCCGTAAGTCACGCCGTCATAGACCTCGGAAGCGATGCTCGTGCCGTCGTTGTCGCCGCACACGGCGCCGCCTGTCCCGCAATAGTTCGCCAGTTCAGCGGTGATGGTCGGTCCCACATTGAACGGCCCTGTCGTCCCGGCGCGGCAGGCGTATTCCCATTCGGCTTCGCTCGGCAGGCGATAGTCGCGCCCGGTGAGTTCGGACAGGCGCCGGCAGAACTCGTCCGCCTCGTTCCAGGTGACGCTCTCGACCGGCAGGCGGTCGCCTTTGAAGAACGCCGGGAACGGCTGGAGCGCGTACGCGATTTTGTGCGGGCGCCTCGTCACCACCGTCGCCCATTGGGCCTGGGTGACCGGTCCAGCGCCGATGAAGAAAGGGCTCACTGTCACCTGGCGCCGAGGCCCCTCGTTGGCCCTGCGCTCAGGCTCGTAACCCGGCGAGCCCATGAGGAACGTTCCGCCGGGGATCGCAACCATGTCCAGGCCGGCGCCGGCCGACAGCGCTTCGGTGAACAGGGAGGCCGTCGCTTTTTCGGCCGGCAGGCGCGCTCCCTTCTCGTCGACAGTCGCGTAGTCGAAGTCGATGGAGCGCAAGGAAGGCTTCGGCGGTCTCATGAGCCGGCGGCGAAGAGAGGGCGCGGCGACGCCAAGGCCCGCCGCGGCGATCGCGACCGCTGCGGCGCCGAGCGCGCGCCTCCGCGTCAGCCGCCCCGCGAAGCTGGCCGGAGCCGCCGCAGGGCGACCCGGCGCGGCCTTCGCCGGCGTTTCGGCCGGGGCGGCCTGCGCGGCGTCCAGCCCGAGCCGATGCGCCAATTCCCGGACGTCGGAATGCCATCGGCTGTGGCTAAGCTCGAATCCGTTCCGGAACGCTAGTTCCTTCAGATCGTCGGGCAGGCTGTCCGGCGCCGGCATCGCAGCGCCCTGGACGAGCACCGGCGTGGCCGGGATGTTGCGGATCAGCGCGATGGCGATCTCCTGGCGCAGATAGTCGCCAGGGTCGTCAAGCCGGCGCTTGCCGGCTTGATCCTTCGCGTCGAGCCAGCCCGGACCGATGAGCGCGAGAAACGCGTCGCAGGTCTCCAGCCGTTCGTGCAGCGCCTGACGAAAATCACGCCCGAGCGCGATGCTGTCGACATCCAGGAACACCGAGTCCTCGCCGACATATCTCGCCAGCTCCAGCGCCAGGGCTCTCGCCTGACCTTCGGAATCGTCCCGCCGGTAGCTGATGAAAATCCCCCTCAGCGGCGCCTCCCGATCTCCTTATCCGGCGATGCATTCGGGCCGCGCCCGGGCGCGCGGCGTATGGCCCATCATGCCTGGCGCGCCGGCTATCTCGAGCACTGCGACGGTTCCGTCCTGCGCCGATGGTCGTCCGGACAATTCGCCTGGGGAACACCCATGAAGAGGTTCCACAGCCCGAGGCCGCCGTTCGTCTTGCCAGCCGCGCCGATCGTCTTGCCCCCCGCGCCGCCCGTCTTACCCATTCCGCCCGTCTTGCCGCCCGTCTTGCCGCCCATGCCGCCCGTCTTGCCGCCCATTCCATGACCCCCGCCGCCCATCCCCCCACCCGAGCCA
>DATGHB010000191.1:0-4591 GCA_035308265.1 Roseiarcus sp. | reverse complement strand
CAGCGCATAGCCCTGGGTCAGGACATAGGACGCATTTCCGGCGCGGGCTTTCACGTCGAGATCGCGCGCGAGCTCGCGAAAGCCCTCGAGCCGCGCCAACGGATTGACCGGCCCGAGCGGGACGGCGCTGGTCATGGCCTCCGCGAAGGTCAGCGCCGCAACCACGAGCCCGACCGGCGCGGCCCATAAAGCCGCTTTCGCGATCATGAGCGCAAAGCCCGAGCCGCCCGTGCGGCGGACCTCGCCGACCCAGTCGGCGGCCAGAATCGCTGAGGCTGGATAGAGCGGCGCAAGCCAGTTGCCCTCAACCCGGTCATGGAGCGAATGCAGAAGGAAATAGGCCGCGGCCGGCGCGATCGTCGAGGCCAGAATGCGCCGCGCTTCGTCGCGCGAGCGGGGCAGTGCGGACGCGCGCCAGGGGATAGCCCAGACGGCGGGAACGAGCGCGGCGACTGCCAGCGGGTTGATGAGGCCGATCTGCGAGACCAGGAACTCGGCCAGGTAATAGGGCGAAAATCCGTTCGGGTCCGCGCGGCCAAGCTGCTTGGCGAAAGTCGCCCATCCATGCGCGGCGTTCCAGACGATGAAAGGCATGAAGATCAGGAGCGCAATCGCGAGGCCGGCAAGGAGCGCCGGCGAACGAAGCCAGCGGCGCAGCGAGGGCGTCGTGATGAGGGCGAGACCGGCGCCGGCTAAGAAAAAGGCGGCGGTGAATTTCGATTGCAACGCAAGGCCCATCGCAATCCCGAGCGCGATCAGCCAGCGCTTCTCGCCGGTGCGCCAGAGCTCGACCAGGGCGGCGAGCCCGAGGGTCCAGAACACGGTGAGAGGCGCGTCAGGGGTGACGAACGCCGCGCCGATGGCGACCAGCGGCATGCCGATCCACAGGAGCGCCGCGAGCGCCGCCTTCTCGGCCGAACCGAACAGGCGCCAGGCGATGAAGGCGATCAGCGCGGGCATCGCGCCTACGCAAAGGAGCGAAAGCGCGCGCACCCCGAGTTCGGAGCCGCCGAAGAGCGCGGTCGAGGCGCGGATGAGGAGAGCGACCATCGGCGGGTGGTCGAGATAGCCGAAAGCGAGCGAGCGCGACCAGAGGGTGTAGTAGGCTTCGTCGAAGGTCAGCTCGAGCCGCGCCGCGGCAAACGCCTGCATGGCCACAAGCGCGATCGACGCAACGCAGGCGAAAAGGCCGAGCCAGGCGGCGCGGCTCAGCCCTTTTTCCATCCGCGCGGCGGGGGCCGCCATGGACTTGCCCACCGCCTCGCTCCTTTCGCCCTCAATTCTCCGCCATCGGTCCGTCGCGGCCGTCCGTCGCACGCGCGCGCTCTCGCCGTCAATCTTCGGCTTGCGTTCAAGAAATTGACGCGCCGGTGTTGCGCGGCGCACACAGGCGCCTGGCCGCCGGGGCGGTATAAGCCCTCGACGGCGCCGCGGAATGACCGACGGCGCAATCCGGGTTTGGGGGCAATGGCGATCGCAGCGGACAGGAACGGCCCGCGAGACGGGGATCGCGACGACGCGGCGGACGCCTCACGGTTCTTTTCGCGCATCGGCTACCTTGTGCTTGGCGTCGGCGCGCCGGTCGGGGTGGTGCTCCATCCGCTCGGCCTCTATGTGATGTTCTCGATCGGCGTGGGCCTCATTCTGATCGCCGCAGCTCTCGAGGCGGAGGGGGGATTTCTCGAACGTTTCTCAAGGCCTTTTTTCGTTCCGGCCTTTCTCGCTCTTCTGGCCGGATTGGCCTGGGCGGCGATGTCGATACTATGGTCGCCATATCCATTCGCGGCCGGGCAGCAGCTGCTCAAACTGGGCGTGCTGCTGGCGGCGACGATGCTGGCGGTTGCGGCGCCGCGCGAGAACGCGAGCGCGACCGATCTCTACCTGTTCCCGATCGGCGTGCTGGCGGGGATGGCCGCCATAGTCGCGCGAGCGCTTGCCGAGCGGATGATCGGGGCGCCGGACGACGGGCGGCTTGCGGCCGGCGCGGTCGCGATCGCTGTGCTGCTTTTCCCGGCGATGGGGGGCCTCGCGGCGCGCGGACGCAACGGACTGGCGCGCCTCATCCTGATCCTCGCCCTGTGCTTCGCCTATATCGAGAGCTGTGCTCCGGTCACGATCGCGCTGTTCGCAGGCTATCTGGCGCTGTCCTTCGCGATCTCGGATCTGTCGCGCACGGCGCGCGAATTGAGCCTGGGCGCGGCCGCGCTCATCCTGTTGTCGCCGTTGATACCGGCGCTCGCGCCCACCGTCTCGGCCTGGATCTTCCATGCCCGACTGGCCTCGCTGCCGACGCCCTATCCGTCGCTGTCCGTGGCGGCGGATGTGTTCACCCACGACAAGCTCAGGCTGATCACCGGCCACGGCTTTGCGACCGTCGACCGTGGCGTTCGTGACGGCATTTTGCCGACCATGACCCCGCGGGCGCTCGCCTTCACGGTCTGGTATGAGCTTGGGATCGTCGGCGCCGTCCTGGCGGCGGCGGGGGCGTGGTTCGCGTTCCGCGATCTTGAGCGCGCCCCGGCGCGGCTCGCGCCCTATATGGCCGCGGCCTTCTCGGCCGTGATCGCGCTTGCGTTCCTCAATGTCGATTTCGCGGAGATGACGACGCTGACCCTGATCGCGGTCGCGGTCATCTCGACCGATGTCGCGGCCCGCAGCCAGTACCGGACGAGCCGCCCTTCGGCCGCGGGACTGGCGAACCTCTAAGGTCGGCGCCGCGCCCTCGCGCTTCAGCGCTTGCGGGCGAACGCCATCGGCCCGGCGCCGGCGCGCGGGCGCTTGTACTCGACCACCACGGCGCGGGTCCGGCCGGTGACCAGGCTCGCCCGGCCACGTGTCTTCGCGGCCTGCTTCGCCGCGAGAACCTTGACCTCGTCAACCGGCACGCCCATCAGCGAAGCGGCGATTTCCGCCCGCTGGCCGGGGTCGGCGGCCAGGCTTTCCGCGGCGATCAAGGCCTCTTCGATTGTCGGGGTGTCGCGGCGGACGCGGCGAACGCCCCATTTGGTCTTCCAGGTGGCTGACATGGATCCTGTCCATTCGTTGAGGCGTCAGACTAGCAGGATTGTTGCACCGCAGCAATCCGGTTCAGGTCTCAACATTTTTGTTAGGCGTTTGTTCCCGGGGACACAGGTGGGGGGCGCCCGCGGCCTTCGCAAGGCGTCGGCTCTGGTCGTCATCGCCGGACTGCCCTCGCCCGAAATCGGAGTGAATTCGAGGGATGGGCTTGACAGACGCCGCGCCCGGCGGAACGATTGACCAAACGGTCAGGAATCAACCTGGCCGTTCTCCGAGTCCAATGGGGTTTTGCCCATGACGATAGTCGCCAATCCGCCGGCCGGATCGGACATCCGCCCGGGACGCCTGGATGGCGAGACTCTCAAGGGCAATTTCGCCGATCTGCACCCGCCGCTGACCGTCCACGAGGCGAGGGTGGAGGCCGAGCGCTGCTATTTCTGCTTCGACGCGCCCTGCCAGCAGGCCTGCCCGACCGCGATCGACATTCCCCTGTTCATCCGCCAGATCGCCGCGGGAAACCGCGCTGGGGCGGCGACGACCATTCTCGACGCCAACATCATGGGCGGGACCTGCTCGCGCGTCTGTCCGACCGAGACCTTGTGCGAGGAGGCGTGCGTGCGCGAGGCCGCCGAGATGAAGCCGGTGACCATCGGCCAGCTGCAGCGCTACGCCGTCGATCCGGTGATCGCGACCGGCAAATCGCCCTATTCGCGAGCGGCGCCGACCGGCAAGCGGGTCGCGATCGTCGGCGCCGGTCCGGCGGGCCTGGCCTGCGCCCATGCGCTCGCAGTCGCCGGCGTGGAGTCGACGATCTACGACCCGCGCGAGAAATCCGGCGGCCTCAATGAATATGGGATCGCCGCCTATAAGATGATCGACGAGTTCGCCGCCCGAGAGGCGGCGTTCATCCTTTCCATCGGCGGCATCGCTGTGAAGCACGGACAGGCGCTTGGCCGCGACGTAACGCTCGAACACCTGCGGCGCGATTACGACGCGGTGTTCCTCGGCGCTGGCCTGGGCTCGACCAACAAATTGGGGCTGCCGAGAGAGACCGAGCTCGAAAACGTGATCGACGCGGTCGACTATATCGCGCGCTTACGGCAGGCGAAGGACCTGTCGGCGCTGCCGGTCGGCCGGCGGGTCGTGGTGATCGGCGGCGGCATGACGGCGATCGACATCGCGGTGCAGTCGAAAAAGCTCGGCGCCGAGACCGTGACCATGGTCTATCGGCGCGGGCCGGAGCAGATGAAGGCGAGCCAATACGAACGCGACCTGGCGCAGACGAGCGGAGTCGTGATCCGCTACTGGGCGCGGCCCGTGTCGCTAGAAGGCCATGCCGGCGCTCTGAGTGGCGTTGTGTTCGAGAATACCCACGAGCATGCCGGCATGCTGGCCTCGCCCGGCTCGGTCTTCCGCATCGAGGCCGATGTGCTGTTCACCGCGATCGGGCAGCGCGGCGCGCCCGAGGCGCTCGGCGGAGCGGCGATCGAAATCAAAGACGGCCGCATCGTCGTCGACGCCGAGCGCCGCACCAGCCTTGAGCGCGTCTGGGCCGGCGGCGACTGCGTATTCG
>DATGHB010000190.1:0-12141 GCA_035308265.1 Roseiarcus sp. | reverse complement strand
AACAACAAGGCCATTCTCACTCCCGAAGTGAGGGCCAAGGCGGACCAGGCGAAGGCGGACATCATCTCGGGCAAGATTCAGGTCCACGACTACATGTCCGACAACAAGTGCCCGACGTGAGGGAGTCCCCTCTCTCCGAGTTTCGGGGAGATGGTTAGGGTGAGGGGCGAGGGCGAGTGGTCGCCATCTTCATCGCTGTGCGACATCAGGTTATCCGCGGACGCAATCTTTGAGATCGACATCGTTTCAGCCCGCCCGGCCCCTCACCCCAGCCCTCTCCCCGCTCAAGCGGGGAGAGGGTAAGCCGCAGCCACGGTCGTCGCTCTGGAGCAGCACGTGACGACCGCGGCCGGTAAAACCCCTCCCGCCATCGAACTAATCGGCATCGACAAGAGCTTCGGCCCGGTTCACGCTAACAGGAACGTCAACCTCGCCGTCGAGCGTGGAATCATTCACGGAATCGTGGGCGAGAACGGCGCTGGGAAATCGACCCTGATGTCGATTCTCTACGGCTTCTATGAAGCTGACGCTGGCGAGATCCGCATCAATGGCAAGCCGGTCAGGATCCGGTCCTCGCGCGAGGCGATCAGCCACGGCATCGGCATGGTGCACCAGCACTTCATGCTGGTGCCGCCACTCACCGTGCTCGAAAACGTGATGCTTGGCGCCGAGGGCGGGCCGCTGCTCGCCGAAGGCGCGAGCGCGATCCGCAAGCGGCTCGACGAACTCGGGCGCGAATATGGTCTCGAAGTGGATCCCGCGGCGATCGTCGGCGAATTGTCGGTCGGCCTGCAGCAGCGGGTCGAGATCCTGAAGGCGCTGGTGCGCGGCGCCGAAATCCTCGTGCTCGACGAGCCGACCGCGGTGCTGACCCCGGCGGAGGCCGACCAATTGTTCGAGATGCTGCGGGTGCTGAAGAGCGAGAATAAGACCGTCATCTTCATCACCCACAAGCTGCGCGAGATCATGTCGTTGACCGACCGCGTCTCGGTGATGCGGCGAGGCGAAATGGTCGCGACTTTCGATACCGCCAAGACCTCGCCGCCCGAGCTCGCCGACGCGATGGTCGGGCGCAAGGTGATCCTGAAGATCGACAAGGGCCCCGCCCATCCGGGCCGGATCGCGCTCGAGGCGAGGGACCTCGTGGTGCGCGACGATCGGGGAGTGGTCCGCCTCGACGGCGTTTCGTTCGCCCTGCGCGAGGGCGAGATCCTTGGCGTGGCCGGGGTCGCCGGCAACGGGCAATCGGAGCTGCTCGAGGCGCTGGCGGGCATCCGGCCCCTGAGCTCGGGCGAGATTCTCATCGACGGCGAGCCCGTGCCGCCGCCGAAGCGCAACCCGCATATGGAGCGGCTGCTCGGGGTCGGCCATGTGCCCGAGGACCGGCACCGCGTCGGGCTGGTGATGCCGTTCGAAGCCTGCGAAAGCGCGATGCTCGGCTTTCATCGCGAACGGACTTACGGCAAGGGCCTCTTCTATAGCCGCAGCGCCATCGTGTCCGACGCCGAGAAGAAGATGGAGGCCTTCGACGTCAGACCCCGCGCGCCGCTGCTCAAGACCGCGAACTTCTCCGGCGGCAACCAGCAGAAGATCGTGCTCGCGCGGGAGATCGAGCGCAATCCCAGAATCCTCCTGGTTGGGCAGCCGACCCGCGGCGTCGATATCGGCGCGATCGAATTCATCCACAAGCGCATCGTCGCCCAGCGCGACGCCGGCAAGGCGGTCCTGCTGGTGTCCGTCGAGCTTGACGAGATCTTTGCGCTCTCCGACCGCATCATCGTGCTGTGCGGAGGCCGGATCACCGGCGAGCGGCGCCCCGAAGAGACGGACCCGCAGGATCTCGGCCTCCTCATGGCCGGGGTGAGCGAGCGCGCCGCATGAGCGCGCCCTTGAAGCCTTTGCCGGCCTGGGCGGACGTCGCGCTCATCCCGCTCATCAATGTCGCGGCCGCCTTCGTCATTTCCGGCTTCGTGGTGCTCGCGATCGGCGAGAACCCACTGGCCGCGCTGCAGAGCCTGATCCTCGGCGCGCTCGGCGACCTCGGGGGCATCGGCTACACGCTGTTCTACGCGACCAGCTTCATCTTCACCGGGCTATCGGTGGCGATCTGTTTTCATGCCGGTCTCTTCAACATCGGCACCGAGGGCCAGGCCTATATCGGCGGCCTCGGCGCGGCGCTGGTCGCGCTGCATTTCGGCTTCCTGCCGGGCTATTCGCTGGCCATCGGCGCGATCATCGGCGCGGCCATTTTCGGCGCCGCCTTCGCGGCCATTCCCGCCTATCTGCAAGCCTACCGCGACAGCCACATCGTCATCACCACCATCATGTTCAACTATATCGCCTCCGCCATCATGGGCTACCTGCTCGTTAACGTGATGCGCAAGCCCGGGCAGATGAATGCGGAGTCGACGCCGTTTCGCCCGACCGCGCTCGTGCCGCAATTCCACGACCTTCTCGCCCATTTCGGGATCAAGTGGCCGGACACACCCTTCAACCTGTCCTTCCTGCTCGCGCTGCTCTGCTGCCTTGCCGTCTGGCTCCTCGTCTGGCGCACGAGGTTCGGCTACGAAATTCGCACGGTCGGCGCCAATCCGACCGCCGCCGTCTATGGCGGCATCTCGCCCGCCCGCGTGACCGTGATCACGACGCTCCTGTCGGGCGCGCTTGCCGGCGGCATGGCGGCCAACGTGATCCTCGGCGACCAGCACCGGCTGATTCTCGATTTCGTCGGCGGCTTCGGTTTCGTTGGCATCGCGGTCGCGCTGATGGGCCGGGCCCATCCGGTCGGCATCATCCTCGCCGCGATCCTGTTCGGCATCCTCTATCAGGGCGGGGCGGAACTCGCCTTTGACATGCCCAAGATCAGCCGCGACATGATCGTCGTCATCCAGGGCCTGGTGGTGCTGTTCGCGGGCGCGCTCGAACACATGTTCCGCCGGCCGGTCGCGACCCTGCTCGCGCGCCGCACGGCGCAGCCGCCGATCTGACCGCGATGGCATGGTTCGACGCCTTCATCGTCGTTTTCGCCTCCGGCATGCGGCTCGCCATTCCGCTCATTCTCGCCTGCCTCGCAGGCCTCTGGTCGGAGCGCTCGGGCGTCGTCGACATCGGCCTTGAGGGCAAAATTCTGGTCGGCGCGTTCGCGTCAGCCGCGGGCGCGACCTTCACCGGAAGCGTATGGCTCGGGCTACTGTCGGGCGTCGCGGCCACGGTCGCCGTTTCCCTCGTTCACGGCTACGCCTCGATCGACCAGCGGGCCAACCAGATCGTCTCCGGGACCGCGATCAACATGGTCGCGGACGGCATGACGGCGCTCATCGGCAACGCTATCTGGTCGCAGGGCGGACGGACGCCGGAGCTTCCGAGGGCGGCGCAATTCGGCGCGATCGACTGGCCGTTCGCCAAGTCAATCGGGGCCGTCCCGGTCATCGGTCCGATCTACCAGCATCTCCTGTCGGGCCACGACCTCATCACCTATGTCGCCTTCCTCCTGGCGCCGCTCACCTATTGGGCGCTCTACAGCACCCGCTTCGGACTGCGTCTGCGCGCGGTCGGCGAGAACCCGGCCGCGGTCGACACCGCGGGCATTTCGGTGCGCGGCCTGCGCTACGGCGCGGTGATGATCTGCGGCGTCCTGGTCGGCCTCGCCGGCGTCTATCTGGTGCTGTCGCAGGAAGCCTATTTCCAGCCGCACATGAGCGCGGGGCGAGGCTTCATCGCGCTCGCGGCGCTGGTGTTCGCTAAGTGGCGGCCTTATCCGGCGCTGGCGACCTGCCTCCTGTTCGGCTTCCTCGACGCGCTGGCGATCCGCCTGCAAGGGGTCGAGCTGCCCGTCATCGGCCCAGTCCCGGTGCAGGCGATCGAGGCTTTGCCCTATATCCTGACCGTCATTCTGCTGGCGGGCTTCATCGGCAAGGCGATCCCGCCGAGAGCCTCGGGGATTCCTTATGTCAAAGAACGCTGATGCGGCGCTTGGCGAATTGTTCGCCGTGGCAAAAGCCGCGCAGGCCAAGGCCTATGCGCCCTATTCGCGGTTTCATGTCGGCGCGGCCCTCAGGACGCCCGACGGCGCGGTCTTTTCCGGCTGCAACGTCGAGAACGCCGCCTATCCGCAAGGGAGTTGCGCCGAAGCGGGCGCGATTTCCGCGATGGCGCTGGCGGGAAAGCGGCGGATCGCCGAAATCCTGGTGATCGGCGACGGCGAGACTCTATGTACGCCCTGCGGCGGCTGCCGCCAGCGCATCCGCGAATTCGCCGGGCCTTCAGCCGCGATCCATGTCGCCGGGCCGGAAGGCGTGCGCCGGACCTTCACTTTGAGCGAGCTTCTGCCGGAGTCTTTTGGGCCGGAGCATCTCGCACGGTGACGCAGGCCCTCTTTCTGGCGTTCACACTTCCCGCCACGCCGGCTTCGAGGGATCGCTGAGTTTGAAATTGACCGGACCGATGCCGCAGATGGCGATCACAGCCGGCTCTTTGTGGCCGCGGATCACCCCGTCGTAATGGGGGGTCAAGGCGACCCGACGTACGTAGCTGCCGGCCTGGACTGGCACGCAGGAGGCAGGGTCGAAGTCGGCGCCGCTGTTGCACCACCACGTTCCCGACAGCACCATGCAATAGCGGTCGGTCGAATAGAAGTGCGGGGCGCTCATATATCCCGGATGCCAGCGGATCAGCGTGTAGTAGAGGCCGGGCGCGGTGGTTTCCCCGACCAGCGGACACATCTCGACGCTCTGCGGAGGAACGGACGGCGCCGTTTTCCAACTGAGCTTGTCCGGCGGCGTGATGATCGTCTGCTCGGGATTGAGCGGACTGGCCGCTGCGCTTGTGACGCTGAATGGCAGGGCCGCCATGAGCGAAGTGAGCAACAGATCGCGCCGGCTCGCTTGATGCTCCATATGCCCGCCTCCCGTCTCGCCGTCTTTCGGTGTTCCGGCGACATCTCTATGATGCCGCAAAATCGGAGCCGGGTCGAATGCGCGGCCCGTCCTTCATGGAACGAGACGCGACGGATGAATTCTCCCGCTGGCGCCGCGATCGCCGCGCTGAAGAGCCGAGGCCTCGACCGCCTCCCGCCGCTCGCCATCGTGCTCGGCTCGGGCCTGGGCGCGTTCGCCGACGAGGCGCGGGACGCCATCGCCATATCCTATCTCGACATTCCGGGCTTCCCGGTCCCGAGCGTCGAGGGCCATGCCGGGCGCCTCGTGGTGGGCATGATCGAAGGCAAGCGCGTTGCGCTGTTTCAGGGCCGCGGCCATTATTATGAGCGGGGAGACGCGAACGCGATGCGGGTCGCGATCGACGCCTTCCGCGCCCTTGGCGGCGAAGCGCTGCTGCTCACCAACGCCGCCGGCGGGCTCAGGCAGGAATGGCGGCCCCCGGCCCTGGTCGCGATTGCGGATCACATCAACTTTTCCGGTATGAACCCGCTGATCGGCCATCCGGGCGCGGACCGGTTCACGCCGCTGACCAAAGCCTATGACGAAAAGCTGCGGGCGAGCCTGCATGAAGCGGCGAGAGGCGCAGGCGTCGAACCCAACGAGGGCGTCTATATGTGGTTTTCCGGCCCGAGCTTCGAGACGCCGGCCGAGATTCGCGCCGCGCGAATCCTCGGCGCCGACCTGGTCGGCATGTCGACCGTGCCCGAGGTGATCCTGGCGCGCCGCGCCGGCCTGCGCTGCGCCGCGGTCTCGGTCGTCACCAACTACGCCTCGGGCCTCTCCGGCGGCGATCCGAGCCACGAGGAGACGCAAGCGGTCGCGGCCCAGGCGGCCGACCGCTTCAAGCGCCTGCTGCGCGGCTTCATCCGCCAATATGAGCCGAGGCTCGCATGACTCTCGCGCTCGGCGTCGCCCCCTCCACCGCGCTCCGCGCGGTCCCCCTCCCCCGCTGTGCGGGGGAGGATTTCGCTACTCGCAAACGTTCGCGCCGAGGCCGTCTTCCCATGCCGCCATCGGGCGTCCGGAAGGACGCCCGTCTATCGACGGGCTATGGCGGCGGGGGAGGGGGACCGTGCGAAGCATGGTGGAGGGGGCGTGGGCTCCCAAATCCGCAATGATCCTTCCGCAAGAAATCATCCGCGCCAAGCGCGACGGAGGCGCTTTGAGCGCGGGCGAGATCGGCGACTTCATCGCCGGGCTTACCAACGGCGCGGTCACCGAGGGACAGGCGGCCGCGTTCGCCATGGCTGTCTTCTTCCGCGGCATGTCGCTCGACGAGCGCGTCGCGCTGACGCGAGCGATGACCCGCTCGGGATCGAGCCTCGACTGGCGCGAGGCCAATCTCGACGGCCCGATCCTCGACAAGCACTCGACCGGGGGCGTCGGCGACAACGTCTCGCTGATGCTGGCGCCGATGCTCGCGGCCTCAGGCGCCTATGTGCCGATGATTTCCGGGCGTGGCCTCGGCCACACCGGCGGCACGCTCGACAAGCTCGATTCGATTCCCGGTTACACGACCCAGCCGGACCTCGCCCTGTTCAGGCGCGTTGTAAAAGAGGCGGGCTGCGCGATCATCGGCCAGACCGCCGATCTCGCGCCCGCCGACCGCCGCCTCTACGCCATTCGCGACGTCACCGCCACGGTCGAATCGGTCGCGCTCATCACCGCCTCGATCCTGTCGAAAAAGCTCGCGTCCGGAACGCAAGGGCTGGTCATGGACGTGAAGACGGGCTCCGGCGCCTTCCTGGGCGCCCTCGATGGCGCGCGCGAGCTCGCGACCAGCATCGCGACCGTCGCCAACGACGCCGGCCTCAAGACCGTCTCGTTCATCACCGACATGAACGAACCGCTGGCCAGCGCCGCCGGCAACGCAGTCGAGATCCGCAACGCCGTCGATTATCTGACCGGCAAGCGGCGCGACGCCCGCCTCGACCGGGTGACGATGGCGCTCGGCGCCGAGCTTCTCGCGCTCTCCGGCTCCGCGCCCGGCGTCGAGGCGGGCGAAGCGGCCTTGAGGCGCGCGCTCGACACGGGCGCGGCGGCGGAGCGGTTCGAGCGCATGGTCGCCGCGCTTGGCGGCCCCAAGGATTTCGTGGCGCGCGCGCATGCGCTCCTGCCCCGGGCGCCGGTCCTCGTCGAGGCGACGCCCGAGAGGCCCGGCTTCGTCACGAGCGTCGACGTGCGCGAGGTCGGGCTTGCGGTGGTCGAGCTCGGCGGCGGACGGGCGCGCGCCGCCGACCCGATCGATCCGGCGGTCGGCCTGACCGAGCTCGCTCCCATCGGCGCTGAGGTCGGCGCCGACGCGCCACTCGGGCGCGTGCACGCGCGAAGCGCGGACGAGGCCGAGGCGGCCGTTAAGCGCCTGCGCGCCGCCTATCGCCTGGGCGAAACACCGGCGCCGCCCGCCGCCGACCCGGTGATCGAGCGGATCGGCGCGACACCATCGTGAGCGTGCTCGTCGCCATCTCCGGATGGGACCCAAAACCCTGGCGGCGGCGGCTCGAGGCGCTCATGCCCTCGCACACGATCGTGACGCTGGACGAACCGTTCGACCGCGCTTCCGTCCGTTATGCGCTCTCGTGGCGCCATCCGCCCGGCACGCTCAAGGACCTTCCGGGCCTTCGCGCGATCGTTTCGCTCGGCGCCGGCGTCGATCATCTCTTCGCCGATCCCGCCTTGCCGAATAAGCCGATCGTGCGGGTGGTCGATCCGGACCTCACCCACCGCATGAGCGAGTGGGTGGTCATGCACGCGCTCGTTCACTTGCGGCAATTGCGCCGTTACGAACGCCAGCAGCGCGAGCGCCGCTGGGAGGACGACGATCAGCAGCCCAAGGCCGGCGACGTCGAGGTCGGCGTGCTGGGATTGGGCGTCATGGGCAGGGACGCCGCGGCCAAGCTCAAGGCGCTCGGCTTCAAGGTCATGGGATGGAGCTTAAGCCCGAAGGCGCTGCCCGGAATCGCCTGCTTTTCCGGCGCGGATGGCCTGAAGCGCATGCTCGCGCAAACCGACATGCTGGTCGTGCTGCTGCCGCTGACCGAAGCCACGCGCGGGATCGTGAGCGCGCCGCTCATTGCAGGGCTTAGGCGGGGCGGCGCGCTCGGCGGGCCGATCCTCATCAATGCCGGACGCGGGGGCTTGCAGGTAGAAGGCGACATCCTGGCCGCGCTCGATTCGAGGACCTTGCGCGGCGCCTCGCTCGACGTGTTCGAGCGGGAGCCGCTGCCTGAGGACTCGCGGCTGTGGACGCACCCCGCGGTCTATATCAGCCCGCACAATGCGGCGATCTCGACCCCGGACACGGTCGCCGCCTTCGCTGCCCGTGCGATCGAGGCGTTCGAACGCGGCGAGCCGCTCGCCAATCTCGTCGATCGCCGCCGCGGCTATTGAGGCGGGGGCCGGCGGGAAGCCGGCGCCGGGCGCAAGCCCCCGACGCCGCCTCGCCGGCTACTGCTTCTTGCAGGTGTCGATGGTCTCCGGCGTGCAGACGTCGAGGCCGATCGTCACCGGATCGGGAACCGATTTGCCCTCAGTGAGATCGTTCAGGAGATAGATGGCCTTATAGCCCATCTCGAACGGCCGCTGTCCAACCTGACCTTGGCTCAAGCCGGCCTTCAGATCGTCCATCTGCATCGGCAGGGTCTCGACGAACAGCATGACCAGATCTTTCTTGTCGAGCCGATCCTTGTACTTGTTCATGAGCTCGCGGTAGGCCTTCACTTCCATCTCCGGCGCGCCGCCCGCGTCGAGCACCGCGTCGATCTTTGGATATTTGGCCAAAAGGTCGGTGAGCTGGGTGATCGACAGAGGGAAGTCGTCATTGTTGTAGAGCGGACAGCCCGCGACCTGCTTCCACTTGTCGGAAGGCAGGGTCTCCACCATCCCCTTGATGCGGTCATTCATGTTGGCGGCGGCCGGTCCGCCGGTCTGGATGCAATAGGTCCCTCCGTTCGGCTTGAGCGCCATCGCCTGCTTGGCGACCTCCTTGCCGACCTCTTCGTTGACGGTGCCGATATAGCTCGCGCGCAGGGCCTTGTCGGCGGGCAGAAGGTCGCTGTCCCAGGTCACGACGGGGATTTTGGCCTCCTTGGCGCGAGCGAGCACCTTGGCGATCGCCGGCGCGTTGGCGGCCGAGACGCCAATGCCGTCGACATGCTTGGTGATGAGATCCTGGACGACCTGAACCTGTTCCTGCTCGGTGGCGTCGGCGGGGCCGACGAACAGGCATTGCACGCCGCCAATCTCTTTTGCGGCCTTCATGCATCCGTCGCGCGCTTGGTCGAAGAAGGGATTGTTCATCGCCTTAGGGACAAGGGCGAAGACCTTGTCCTTGGCTAGCGCTCCGATCGGCTGGGCGACCCCGATCAGGGCCGCGAGAGCGACGAGACTGGTTATCCTCATGCGTTTCCTCCATTGCGCCGCCCGCGTTCCCGCGGACGGAATTCTATTCCGCGGGCATCCGCCGCGCGCGTTCGAGCAGCAATGCGCCCGCGATGATGAGGCCGACGAACGTGCCCTGCCAGTAGGGATCGACGCCCGCGAGCAGCAGCGAATTGCGCACGATTTCGATCAGGGCCGCGCCGATCACCGGCGCATAGGGGACGCCGTAGCCGCCCATGAGGTCGGCGCCGCCAATGACAGTCGCGGCGATGACCTGAAGCTCGTAGCCAACGCCGAGCCCGTTGGTGACCGATCCGAGCCATCCAACCATGAGGATCGCGGCCGCGCCCGCGGTCAGACTGCTGATGACGTAGACGGAGACCTTGACCGGCACCACCGGAATGCCGGTCAGGAGCGCCGCCTGCTCGTTGCCGCCGATGGCGTAGACGTATCGGCCCCAGCTCGTGTTGGCCAGCACGAGCGTAAGGATGGCGGCGATCACCGCCATCACGATGACGACGGAGGGTATGCCGTACAGGCTGCCGCCGCCGAGCGCGCCGAACAGCTTCTCGTCCGGACCGAACTTATAGATCATCTTGTTGTTGGACAGGACCAGCGCCTGGCTGCGCGCGACCGACAGCATGATCAGCGTGACGACGAATGGCGAAAGCTTGAACCTTGCGATCGCATAACCGTTGACGAGCCCGCAGATGAGCGCGACCCCCATTCCCGCCCCAGCCCCGACCCACAGCGGATTGCCGGCCTGAAGCGTCATCCCGGTCACGATTCCGACCAACCCCATCACCGAGCCGACCGAGAGATCAATGCCGCCGGTGATGATCACCAAGAGCTGGCCCATGCCCATGATGGCGACGAATCCGAAGTTGCGGCTGTCGTTGTAGAGATTGTCGTAGCTTCGGAACGGCTCCGAGATGAACGCCATCGCGGCGCAGATGATGATGACGGCGAGCGTGATGGCCGCGGGCTGTCCGAGTCTCACGAGCGCGAAGCGGCGCTCGGGCGTCTCGGCGACTTCAGCCTGCGCGGACACTTTCCCGCTCTTTCCATCCGCGATAAAGGCCGCGACGATCGGTCGAAGAGCGCCGGCTCGCGGGGAGTCTGCCACTGCAAAAGCCGGGAACCCTCCCGTCTCCGCGACGGCGCCTGCACATCCGCGCTTCCCCTTGTCGACCAAAAGATTTGCGGCTCTGCCAGCCAACTTGTCCGACAACCGTCGAGGGGAGGCTAGTGATGGAGCGATTGTATTGTCAAGCGCAGCCGACGTTCCCCAACACAAAAAGCGCCGAGCCGCTGGAGCTGTTCCTCCGTGCGTCTCCGCGACCGCCCGGACATTCGCCAACGCGCGGGAATCCCGCTAGTCTTCGCCTCGAAGGCAAGAAGGCGCGATGGGAGGGAAGGCATGCTCTGGGGGATCGATCCGCTGCTTACCGCTGACCTGCTTTACGCCTTGCGGCGGATGGGGCATGGCGACGAGATCGTCGTCGTCGACACCAATTTCCCCGCCGACTCGACCGCCATGTCCACCGCTTTCGGCGAACCGATCCCGCTCGCCGGCGTCAATGCGGCCCGCGCGGTCGAGGCGATCCTGTCGGTGATGCCGCTCGACACATTCGTGCCCGATCCGGCGTGCCGCATGGAAATCGTCGGCGACCCGGACGCCGTCCCGCCGGTGCAGCGCGAAGTGCAGCAGGCGGTCGACCGCGCCGCGAGCAAGCATGTGCCGCTCATCGGCGTCGAACGCTTCGCCTTCTACGAGCGCGCCAAAAGCGCGTTCGCGATCGTGCCGACTGGCGAACGGCGCTTTTACGGCTGCTTCATCTTCAAGAAGGGCGTCGTCCCGCCGGAGTGACCGGAGCGGCTCTACCCGGGCCAGCCCGCAAGCGCGACGCCCGCGAATAAGGATCGGTCCAGCGTCGCGGTTGCGGCATAGAACGTGCTGCCGCCAATCTTGACGCCTCGCCCATAGTCCGTGCCGATAAGGCGCGGAGAACGTAGCCCGCAGGACGAGCGACGACCGATAGTCGGCATCCGCTCGACCGCGCGGCTGTTGGGCCAGCGCGTCATCCAGGGGATCCCCTGGACGCAGAGCGGGCAGTTCGCAGGCTCCCAAAGGGGATTTGGAAAGGTTGCGAGCCGCTCGAGGGTTATGCCGCTCAACTTCAGGAAAGGTTGGGCGCCGTCGCCGAGAACGAGCAGAGCGCCGACGACCACCGGCTTCGCGCCCGATTCAGTGAGGGCGTGATAGGTTCCGCGGACCGCAGAGCCGGCGTTGATGACGTCGTCGACAATCGCGACGCGCTTGCCCTTCATCAGCGGCGCGACCGTCAGCGGCAGACGATAGACGACAGGATAGAGCGTGTCGTCCGAAGCGGACGGTCGAGGCTCCGTGTAAGCGAACTCCGCCCCAAGCTCGACAGCGATCAGTTGCGCGAGCAATGCGCCTCCTATGAGCGGCCCGACGACCGCTTCGATCGCGCTCGGCGTGAGTCCCGAAGCCAGATCGCGAGCGAGTGGCACGATTCGAATCGGGTTAAGAAACAGCCGATCGAGATCCAGCCAGATCTCGCCGTGATAGCCCGACTCGTAGTGGAAGTGACCCCGCCGAACCGGCATAAAGTCGAGCAGATTCGGGTCCATCTATCTTCCTTGTTCCGCCGAAGCCCGACGCTCTCGTTCCCGCCCTACCCGAGCCACCCCTCGAGCGCGAGGCCCGCGAACAGAATCAGCCCCGCGTCGCGGTTGGAGCGAAAGAGCCTCAGCGCCGTTGGCGGGTCTGCCCCTTCGACCTGGCGCGCCTGCCAGG
>DATGHB010000189.1:0-6749 GCA_035308265.1 Roseiarcus sp. | reverse complement strand
AGCAGGTTTTGGCGGAAACTACGCGAAACCAATAGCCTGCCGACACTTGATCGAATCGCGGGACGCCACGAGGGTCAGGTCAGTCCGGCCGCTCGCCAGCCCGGTCCGGGATTGAGACCCAGGACCTCGCTGCCGACGATGCTGGTCCCGCTCATGTCCCAGATCGCGGTCTGGCCATTCGTGTTCTGAAAGAGGATGTCGGCGCCGCCGCCGTCGGTTCCGACGGCATGCCAGTTCGGCCCGGGATCGGCGCTCACCACCCCGCCGCCGATTACGCTTGTCCCGTTCATTTCCCAGATCGCGATTTGCCCGCCGCTCGCGCTCTGAAACAGGATGTCGGAACGACCGTCGCCGTTGAAATCGCCGGTTCCGACCGCTTGCCAGCCTGGCCCGGGATTGAGGCCCAGAACGCCGCCGCCGATCGCGTTTGTCCCATTCATGTCCCAGATCGCGACTTGCCCATCGCTGTTCCGCCACAGGATGTCGGAATGACCGTCGTCATTGAAGTCGCCGGTTCCGACTGCTTGCCATTGAGGTCCCGGATCGGGGCCAAGCACGCCGCCGCCCGTGACGGCGGTCCCATTCATGTCCCAGATCGCGACTTGCCCATTGGCGTTCTGCCACAGAATGTCGGAATGGCCGTCGCCGTTGAAGTCGCCGGTCCCGACCGCCTGCCAACTTGGCCCCGGATCGGGGCCGACGGTCCCGCCGCCGACGATGCTGGTCTCGTTCATGTCCCAAATCGCCAGTCGCCCGCTGTTTACATTCTCAAACAGAATGTCGGGGTCGCCGCCGCTGAAATCCCCGGTTCCGATCGCTTGCCAGCTTGACCCGGGATTGGGGGCGACGGTCCCGCCGCCGACTACGTTCAACCCGTTCATGTCCCAGATCGCGATTTGCCCGCTGCTGGCGTTCTGAAAAAGAATGTCGGGGGCGATCGTTCGGACCGTGTTTCCTCGCGCCACTGTCGTGGCAACGATGGCGCTTGAAGCGTAAATGGAGCTCTTGGTCGTGGAATCGTAGACGCCCGCCTCGAGCGTGTCGCTTCCCGGCGAGGGCGCTCCGACATACTCGACATCGGCCGACGGGGACGCGGAAAACCACAGGCCGTCCGCCTGCCTCACCCCATTCACGGTGAAGTAGCCGCTCCCGCCGCCGAGGTCCACGTAGAGGTCTTCGGTGATCGCGTCGCCGCTCGGATTCGAGATCGCCGCGATCAGCGAGGAGGCCGGGATCGACTGACCCACGCGAAGCGATACATTCGAGACGGCGGTCACGGAAGTCGGGACGATCGCGGGGACGTTGAATCCCAGCGCGTCGAGCTCCTTCTTATCGACAAGCGTCAGGTATTGGTCGGTCGTCTGGCTGTAATACTCGTTGAACGGGTCGTTTGGTCCCTGCACGCCGCTATTGAGGAAATCGCCCGGATCGGAATTTTGCCCGTAATCGGCGAGTTTGGTGACGCCGCCGTCTACGGAAAAATACGCCGCCGCGCTGGGAACGGGATCCGAAAACAAGCAAGTTCCCGGGCTGGTATAGCGAAACAGGTCAAAAATGTCCGGAGTCGGCCCGTAAGCCAGCCGGCCCAGCGCATGGGTCAATTCGTGCAGCGCCACCCCGACGAGTTCATTCGACGGGATGTCGGTGCTGAAGTGGGCGGAGCCATCGTCGGTCGTGGTGTCGTTCGCGCCCAATAGCCCGAAAAGTTTACATTCCGCGTTGCAGACAAAGACTTGACTCTGACCCTGGATCGAAGCGGCGTTGGGCAGAGCGTTGAATGTCGTGTCGCCCGGTATGGCGTTGTCGATCAGGTCCGAGCGAACCGTCGCATAGCTTTCATAAAGGCCGTCGTCTGGGCCGGCGCTCGCGCCGCCGCCCGTTCCCGAGTAGTCGATCTTGATGTTGACGGTGATCGTGTTCGAGAGGGTCTGCGACAGCAGCGTCGCGGCCTGTTCGATTCCGGCCCGAAACGCCGCAGGCGCGGCCATGGCCGCCGCGTCGAACAGGAGGTTGAAGGCGATGCCGCCAGCGGAGACAACGTCGGAGGCCGCCGCGGCGGCCTTTCCGAGTTCGGTCTTTATCTCCGACATAACCGAACCCACGGGAAACGTTCCCTCTTCAAGAGACTTCGCGCGGCCAGCGTCTGCTGGGGCCATTCCGACAAGGATTTCGATTGTACGCGTGGCGAAGGCAAGGAAAGGTTACTGGAGCGGGCTCGACGAAGGAAGCCTGGCGGTCGGAGACTCCGCGACGACGCTGCTCCCGCCCGCGCTGGGGCCTCGCTCCATCCCGGTCGCGCGCACATGCACGACCGAAAGGCCGAAGAGGGCAAGCGCCAGCGCCTGATGGGGCAGCGCCAGCGCGATCGGAACCACGGCGAGCAGGGTGGCTATGCCGAGCCCGACCTGGATGAGAGCGACCGCGGCCAGGACCACAGCGCGGCTGGCGAGCGCCGAGCCGGGCGCCCCGCGCAGGGCGGCGATCGCCTGAAGAATTGCGAAAACAACGACTGCGTAGGCAAGCATCCGGTGGTCGAACTGCGCGGTCGCCGGATCGCCGAAGATCGCCGCGACCGCGCTGGGGTGGAACGCCTCGCCCGGAACAAAGCTCGAGCCCATCAGCGGCCAGGTGTTATAAATGAGCCCGGCGCGCAAGCCGGCGACGAGGGCGCCGAGGCCGAGCTGGCAGAAGATCAGCGCGGCGAAGATCCATGCCGCGATCGCAAAGCCGCGCGGAGCGCTCTTCGCCTTCGGCCGTTCGCTTAAAGACACCGCGGCGTAGATGAGCGCCCCGAAGGTCGCCGCGGCGATCAGGAGGTGAAGGGCCAGGCGCTGTTGGGCGACCTCGGTGCGCTCGCTCAAGCCCGAGGTCACCATCCACCAGCCGACGATCGGCTCGAGCGCCAGCAGGCCGGTCGCCACCGCGACCCCGCGGCCGAGGGCGCCCTTGAGCTGCCCTTTCCACCAGAACCACAAGCCCGGCAGGATGAACGCCGCGCCGACCACGCGGGCCAGCAGGCGATGGCCCCACTCCCACCAGAAAATGCTCTTGAAGCCGTCGAGCGTCATGTCGGAATTGAGCTCGGCGAATTGCGGGATCTGTTTGTAGCGGTCGAACTCGGCCTGCCACTCGGCGCCGCTCAGCGGCGGAATGACTCCGGTGACCGGCTTCCATTGGGTGATCGAGAGGCCGGATTCGGTGAGCCGCGTCGCCCCGCCGACAAGCACCATGAGAAAGACCAGCCCAGCGACCGCGATCAGCCAGAAACGGACGGCCCGGCGGTCGTCGAACCTTGCGGTCGCTGCGGCGGCGGGGGCGCTGTGAGCTATGGCCATGAGAGGGTGCGCGAGATCGGTTCGGGGACTGATGTGGCGGAGGCCTCGCCTTGTGCCGCAAACACGCCCGAGGCGCAACGCGGGCGCGCCGACTAGGCAATGAGCCCCCTCGCCCTCGCATGGTAAAGGAGGGCGATCGTCTTCACGTCGGCGATCTCGCCGCGCTCGATCATCGCGAGGGCCTCGGCGAACGGAACCTCGAGGACCTCGATGCGCTCGTCCTCATCGACCCCGCCGCCGCGTCCGACCCGATCCGCTTCGCTGTAGGGAGCGACGAAGCAGGCGATCTTCTCGCTCATCCCGCCGGGGCTCATGTAGGCGTCAAAGGCCAGGCTGAGGTCGCGGATGGCGATTCCCGTCTCCTCGAGCGCCTCGCGGATGGCGCAAGTCTTGGACTCGTCTCCGTCCAGCATCCCGGCGCAGGCCTCGATCGTCGCCAGCGCGCGATCGCTCAAATATGCGCCGGCGCGAAACTGCTTGACCAGCGTGACCACCCGGCGCTTCGGATCGTAGAGCAGCACGGCCGCGGCCTTCCCATGGCGATAGACCTCGTGGTCAAGCGTGCGCGTCGAGCCGTCCGCCTCCTCGATCTCGATCATGGTGCGGGTCAGATCGAACCGGCCCCTGGCGAGGAGCGTCTCGCGGATCACGCGTGCGGCTTTGGCCATCGTGCGGACTCTCGGCAGGGGGATTCGAGGCTTCTTTTCAGAACCAAGCCTCGCGCGCAATGGCCCCGCTGCTCGGCGATCTTGCCTCTGTGCTCGGTGCGGGTGACGATCCGGACCAGGCTGGTCAGGGTCGGGAAGCGGGGATGGCCTGGATAGCGCCTGCCCTCGTTGACGAGAAGCCAGCGGACATTGCGGCTGATGCTGGTCTTGCCGGTCTCGATGCGGCCGTGATCCTTGTCGATGGTCTCTGCGGTCTCGATCTCGCCTTGGGGCGCATCAGCAAAATAGGCCTCGACTTCGGCATGCGGCATCGGCTGGTTGCTCCTGAGCGCGAGGGCGCTACAAAATCAACCCCATGTCGCCGCTAACCTGATCACGTCGCCGAGCGAACGCGGCCCCGCGAAAAGGCTAAAGCCGCGCGCGGGGGTTTGCGGATGAAGCCGGCGCGCCTGGAAAGCGCGCGCGATCAGTCGTCGCGGCGTTCGTGGCGCCAGTGGCCAAGCCTCATGGGCCGGTGGAAAAGCATGGCGAACCGGCGCTTCTGGCCGTCGTCGAGGCTGGCGTAGAGCGGCTTGGCGGCGCCGGCCAGCTTCTCGAGGTCGGCGGCGCGAGCGCTCAGGAATTGAGACGCGCGGGTGAGGCGGTCGATCGGGTTGATCGTGGCGGCCTCGTCACCGCCGGCCTCGCGCTTCTCCCGCCAGGCGGCGAAGCGGGCCGCCCGCTCCTTGGCGAGATCGCGCATCGCCGATTCGAGCGCCGGCCAATTCTTTTCCTGCTCGGCGTTGAGCTCGAGGCCGGCCTTGAGCGCCGCGATCCGGGCGTCGATGAACGCCGCCCGATCCTCGGGGCTGAAGCGGGCGTGCTGCTGCGCCGAATCGTCGGTCGCCGCGAAGGTCCCGGCGGCGAACGGCGCCGAGGCCAGCAGGGCCGCCAGCGCGGCTGCGCAAAGAGCTGCTTTCATGGAACGAATCTCCTCAATTCCCATGTTTCACGAGCCTTCCGACGCTAAATCGTCGCAGCGCCTGGGTCCAATGACAAGGCCGTGAAGGCCTTGTTCATCGTCCGTTAACGGAGCTTTCATCTTCGCGAAACCATGCGCCTTTGCTGACGCTTAACTGTGCCGAGACGCTCTTCATTACGATATGGCCCGATTCACCACCCGGAAAATATTGCGGCGCACCGTCCCGGCATCCGGCCGGCGGCGAGAGCGGCCCAACCGGAGCGGAGCGCAGGCGTCGATGATGGGTTTTGCGATCGACAGGAGCCGGACGATCATCACCGCGATGATCCTCGGCCGCCGGGTGACGGCGCAGGACGTCGCATGGCTGAAGCGGGAGGTGTTCGGGAGCCGCGAAGTCAGCCGCGAATCGGCGGATGAACTGTTCGCCGTCGTCCGCGCCGAGATGGACAATGCGCCCGAATGGAAGGAATTCTTCGTCGACATGATCGCCGAGCACGTCGTCCGGCAGTCCGAGCCGCCGGGCGTCGTCGGCGACGAGCAGGCGGCCTGGCTTCTTGCGCGCGTCGACGAATGCAAGTCGGTCGAGGCGCTGGCGGCGCTGATCAACGTGTGCGCAGAGGCGCGCCGCGCCCCGGACTGGTTCGTGGCCGCCGCAAGGGAGCGCGCCGCCGTCGCCGGACTGTCGGCGGCGCAAGCGGCGCTTCGGGCGACCGCCGGATAGTCCCGGCCTTCGGCGATGTCCGCCGCCGGCTGACCGCCTTGCGGGCGCCGGTTGCGCGCGCTATTCCGAACGGGCGGGCGGCGCTCGAGACATCTTCAGGACGCTGGCCGCGCTCGAGGGGTGTCCCGACATGACCAAAGCCTCATCCGCGCTCGCGCTCGCCGCCGCGGTCGCGCTCGGCGTGTTGTCTCAACCAGGCGCCGCCAGGGCTCAACCCTACGGCCACTACGCGGGGCCGCAAGGCAATTGGATCGTCGGCCCTGGCTATTTCGGCTTCAGCGGCTATCCGTGGGCCGGGCCGCCATTCGCCTGGCCCAATCCGACGCCGGCCTATGGCTGCTATTTCACCCGCGCGCGGCTTCGGAACGCCTGGCGGCGGGTCGAAGTGTGCTCCTGAGAGTCTCCTGCTAAGCTGCTGATCTAGAATAATTTATCTCCGTAGGCGCGACACGCTCAAGCGCGCGATTTCGTGGCTTCGCGGCCTGGAAAACGATGCCGCCGGGGAACCAATGACCGCCCATGGAGTTGGGACCCCAGTAGCCTCCCTGCCTGGGGGTCTGATCCCCACTTGAGGCTGCCCTTGTCACGCCCGCCGTTTCATCGGGCTGGCAGCGCGCCCACGGACGCTCATGCGCCCCAAGGCGCGATCCGAAAGGAGGACCATCATGAACAAGACATTGACCACTGCAATCGCCTCGACGGCCGGTACGGGTCTGCTGCTCGCTTCCACGTCAGCGAAGGCGTTCGTGCCGTTGGTCCTGGGCGCCATCATTGGCGGCAGCGTTCTCGGCGGCGCGGTTCTTGGCAGCGCAGCCAATAATGCTGCCAACAACAATGCCTACGTCGCCAATGGTCGGACCGTTGTGGCGACCAACGCGCCAGGAGTGACGGTCGGCTCGACCACCTGCTACTTCACACGTGCCTGGGACGGCTACGCATGGCGTCGCGTGCAGGTATGCAACAACTACTGAGCCGCAAAACAAAGGGCGCGGCCTTCGCCGCCGCGCCCTGTCGCTCGCCCAAGCGTGGGGCGCTTATTTACGCGCTTTATTCCTTCCAATAGA
>DATGHB010000188.1:0-10460 GCA_035308265.1 Roseiarcus sp. | reverse complement strand
GGGGCTGGGCGGAATGCGCAGGATCTGCTCGTTGGTCTGGAACGACATGAGGAAGATCCAGAGAATTGGAAACAGGAAGAAGACGACCACCAGCGCGATCAGGACGCCCCGCACGATCCGTTCGGCGACTGACGTATGCTCCATCGCCGCCTCCCTTACGCCAGCCCGCGAGCGCGCTCGCGCAGCTTCAGCCATTGTTTGATGAAGACATTCGACAGCGCGAAGGTGATCGCCCACAGGATGATCAGAAGCGCCGCCGACTTGCCGACGTTGGTGTACTGGTAGAATTCGAGATAGGCGCGGACCTGAAAAACCAGCAGCGTGTCGCCGGGCCCGCCCTGGGTCATCGGATAGATGATGTCGAACTGCTGGATCGAATCGAGCATCCTGAACAGCGCCGCAGTGATGATGTAGGGGGTCAGCATCGGCAGCGTTATCCGGAAGAAGACGAAGCGGCGCGGGACGCCGTCGAGCGCCGCCGCCTCGAACGGCTGCTGCGGCAGCGAGCGCAGGCCCGCCAGCAGCAGAATCATGATGAAGGGGGTGTAGACCCAGACGTCGACCAGGACGACGGTGAACAGCGCCGTGCTCGGATCCGAGGCCCATTTGAAATTGGAAAAGCCGAGAAGCTGCACGAAATAGGAGAGGACGCCGAAGTTCGGATTGGTCATCAGCTTCCACATCAGGGCCGCGATCGCCGGCGCCGTCATTAGCGGCAGAAGCAGAAGGATCGAGACGACGTTGTTGATGCGGGTCCGCTTCTGCAGCAGCATGGCGATGGCGAGCCCGAGGACGAGCTCAATCCCGACCGTCAGCACGGTATATTCGAGCGACACCCGCACGGTGTTCCAAAATTCGCTGTCGGTCAGGAACTCGATGTAGTTCTGAAACCAGATGAAGCCGCGCATCATCGGCAGGTTCAGCCGGTAGCGCAGCAGCGAATAATAAATGGCGGTGACGAACGGAATGATGATGCCGATGCAGACGATCAGCGCCGGCAGGCTCAGAAGATAGGGCAGATAGTTTATTCGCCGGCGCCGCGCGGGAACGACGGCGGTTTTGGCTAAGGTCTCGGTCACGAGGCGAGCCTCAAGTTGCGATCCCTCCGGCGGTCCCGAGCGAAACGAACCGCCTGGCGATCCGTCCAGCGCGCGGGACGCTGAACAAGCCCGCGCGCCGGACGGAAGCCGCTCAGCCCAGACCGGCGTCCTTGAGCTGCTTGTCGAGCGCGGCGGCAAGCTGATCGAGCCCGTCGTCCACCGGCACCTGCTTGGCGACCATTTTCTGCAGCGTCTCCGCCCATTGGGTGGTGACGTCGAAGAACAGGGGTTGCGCGGTGAAGTAGATCTTCGCGCCGGGGGCCGAAGCCTCGTACTGGGCGAGATAGCCGTTGTAGGATTTTTCCATGCGGTTACGGAACTCGTCGTCCTTCCATACCGACGACCGGACGGGATTGACGAAGTCCATCTTGCGCGCGCCGAACATGTCGTGCTCGGTGGACGAGGCCCATTGCATGAAATTCCAGGTCGCGTCCTTCTGCTTGCCGGCCACGTTCATGGCCAACGACCAGATCCAGACATTCGGCGTCGGCGCCTTGGCTTCGGGATTGGGGGCGAAGGCGTGGAAGCCGAGATTGCCCTTTTCCTTGTTGTCGCCGCCATCCATGAAATAGCCGAGAATGTCGGCGTCGTAGATGGTGGCGGAAGCGCCGGCCCCGAGGTCGGTGCCGACCTGGTACCAGGTGTAGGTCGACCAGTTCTTCGGCCCCGCGTCCTGGATCATCTTGACCCACATCTTGTGGAACGCTTTCGACTCGGGCGTGTTCATCGCCGCCTTCAGCTTGCCGCCGGTGACGGTGAAGTCCCGCTGCCCATAGTTCGAGTAGGCGGACAGGAAGCCCGGATGGATCGTCGCCCACGAGCGCGAGCCGCGCACCCCGATCCCGTACGGTCCGCCCGCATCCTTGGTGAGCTTGGTCGCGGTCTCGATGAGTTCGGGGAGATTGGCGGCGGGCTTGACGCCGACCTTGTCGTAGATCTTGCGGTTATAGGCGATCGAGTTCAATTCGAAGCCCCAGGGAATGCACCATTGCTTGGCGTCGGGCGAGCCGAGCTCCCCGCCGGGGACGCCATTCCAGGCGGTCGAGGCGCGCAGGTTGGGCTGTACGTCCTCCCAGTCGTATTTCGGACTGGTCTTGGTCGGATCCTTGATCCACTGGTTGAGGTCTTCGATCCAGCCCGCGGGCCCATAGGTCCAGGTCTGGTAGGCGCCGGTCATGAAGGCGTCGTACTGGCTCGACTTCGACGACAGCGCCGCGGTCACCTTGTCGAAATACACGTCCTCCGGGAAAATGTCGTAGGTGACGTCCATCCCGGTCAGGCTCTTGAAGTTGGCGAGATCCGCGATCATCGCGTCCGCATAAGGATGCTTGTTGAGGAGAAGGTGGAGCTTCGTCCCCTGGAACTTCTTCCAATCGAAATCCGCCGCCAAGGCTTGGGTTGCGGCGCCGTTCAGGAGAAAATTGGCGGCCGCCGCGCCGATCCCGAGTTTGGCCGCGCCGCTCATCAGTTCGCGTCTGCTCATATGGCCGGCCTTGAAGGCCGCAAAGAAGTCTTTCGCCTTGTCGTGCATTGCTCGCTCCCTTCCTCTCTTCCTCATCGGGCTTGCGCCCTTAATCCGCGAGCGCTCTCGCGGTGTTCTCGTCGGTGATCAGGCCATGCATGAGACCGCTGGCCAGCACGCCCTTGATCGCCTGGACCTTCGCCTTGCCCCCGGCGACGGCGATCGTCGGGCGGCGCTCAATGTCGGCGGCCGACATCGACAGCGCCCGCGCGGACAGACCGCTCTCGATCATATCGCCGCGGGGCGAAAAGAAATGGCCAAGCAATTCTCCGACCGCGCCGAGCGCGCGCGCTTCCGCGAACTCGTGCTTCTCGACCAGGCCGGTCGACAGAATGGAGGCGTTGTCGTCGATCGAGCCGATGCCGACCAGGCGCAGGGTCGATTCCACCCCGAGCCGGAACACATCCGCGACGCCGCGCTGCTCGATGAGAACTTTCCGGTCCTCCGGCGTGTTGGCCAGAAAGGGCAGCGGCAGCACATAAGCCGCCGCGTTGGTCTTTTCCGCCAGACGATGGATCACGTCGAAGGGCGTGGTGACATAGCGGCGGGTCATGCCGCCGAGCAGGGAAACCAGCTTCAGAGCCGGAACGTCCATGCGCGGCAGGCAGTTGACGCAAGCCGCGAGCGTGCGGCCGTGACCGACCCCGATGATCGCGTGCTCGCCCCCTTCGATCGCCAGGCGCAGAAACCGGCCGCCGGACAACCCCAGACTCCTGAGCGGCAGAGGGGCGTCGTCGAGATCGGGCGCGACAAGGCATTGCTTGAGGGAGAACTTTCGCCGCAGCGCCTCTTCGAGCTCGACGCAGGCGGCGACCGGCGCGTCGATGGAGACGTGAACGAAGCCAAGACGGTTTGCGCGGGCGATCAGGCGATGCGCCTTGACGTTCGGGACGCTCAGCCGCTTCGCCACTTCGCCCTGGGTCAGGCCCGCGCCGTGGTAAAGCCATGCGGCCCGGGCGCACAACTCCCCATCAGGATCATCGGGCGATGGCGATACGACGTCCCGCATTTCGCTCCCTGTAATTTTTTTCTTGGCGTGATATTTTTTTCATGGCTCTATCGCGGTGTCAAGGGCGCGGAAGCTGGCGGAAAGGGCGGAGACATGACCAGGGACGAACGGGCGCTGCGCGCGAATATCGTCGCCAAGGCGCGGTGGATGAACGCCAACGGGCTCAATCAGGGCACTTCGGGCAACATTTCCGCCCGTTACAAGGACGTCCTGCTCATCACCCCGTCGGCGACGCCCTACGATGCCATGACGGCCGACTCGATCGCCGCGATGCCGCTCGAGGGAGAATACGGCGCCTGGAGCGGCCCCTTGAAGCCATCGACGGAATGGCGCTTTCACTTCGACATCACCAGGGCGCGCCCGGACGTCGGCGCGATCGTCCACACCCATTCGACCTATGCGACGGTGCTGGCGATCGCGCGGAAGGAGATACCGGCCTGCCACTACATGATGGCGGCGTTCGGCGGCACGACCATTCGCTGCTCGGGCTACGCCCGCTACGGAACCAAGGAACTGTCGAACCTCGCGCTCGAGGCGCTCGAGGGGCGCAACGGCTGCCTGCTCGCCAACCACGGGATGATCGTGCTGGGCGCGAGCCTGGACAAGGCGATGTGGCTCGCGGTCGAACTGGAGACCATCGCGAAGCAGTACTACCTCTCGCTCGCCCTCGGCGCCCCGTTCATCCTGAGCGAGGAAGAGATCGCGGACACCGCGCGGGGGTTCGCGACCTACGGCCTTCAGGACGCGCCATCGCGGGGAAGACCTGCGCTGGCAAGACCTGCGCCGAAGCGCAAGGCGCATCGTTAGGGCAGGGCGTATCGTTAGGGCGCGCCTCGGGAAGAAGCGGGGGGCGGGGCTTCCGCCAGCAAACGCGCGAAACCAACTGCCCTGGAGACAATGGCAAGCCATTGGCGAAGGCGGTCATTGCGTCGTCCGTCGGCGGTTGCAGCAACAGATTCTTGACGAATTGGGGCGCGGGCGTCATTTCTGCTATATAGAAATCGGGCGACGACCCCATGGCGGCCCGGGTCCGGAGTTCCGCGATGCCTGAACTGCCCGAGGTCGAGATCGTTCGGCGCGGCCTCATCCCGGCGATGCTCGGCGCCCGTATCGTCGAGGTCGAATTGCGGCGAAAGGACATTCGCCTGCCCTTCCCACCCCGCTTCCGTGAGCGGCTCAGCGGGCGGCGCGTCGTCGGCATGAATCGCCGCGCCAAGTACCTTCTCTTCCAACTGGACAGCGGCGAGACCCTGATCGCGCATCTGGGAATGTCGGGTTCGTTCCGCATGGAAAAAGGCGCGGTCTCGACTCCCGGCGCCTTCCTTCGCGAGCGCTCAAAAGACCGGAAGCACGATCACGTCGTTCTTGTCCTCGATAACGGCTGGGTCGTTACTTACAACGACCCCCGCCGATTTGGATCCATGGATCTGGCGCCGAGCGACGCGCTCGCGCGCCATCCGCGGCTGAGCGGCCTCGGCGTGGAGCCGCTGGCGCCCGAATTTGACGCCCACCGCCTGGCGAAGCTGTTCGCCGGCGCCCGCACTTCGCTGAAAGCCGGTCTGCTCGACCAAAGACGCATCGCGGGACTCGGGAACATTTACGTCTGCGAGGCTCTCTTTCGCGCCCGTCTGGCGCCGTCGAGGCCGGCGAGCATTCTCGCGGGCGCCCGCGGCGGTGGCGCCCGGTCCGCGACCAATCTCGCCAAAGCCATTCGCGGCGTGCTCGAGGAAGCGATCGAGGCGGGGGGCTCGACCTTGCGCGATCACCGGCAGGCGAACGGAGACATGGGATATTTTCAGCACGCCTTCGAAGTCTACGATCGCGAGGGACTGCCGTGCGTCCGGGAGCGCTGTCGGGGAACTGTCTTGCGGATCGTGCAGTCCGGGCGCTCGACTTTCTACTGTTCGCAATGCCAACGCTGATCGCGGTCTCCCGGGGAGGCCGCGATCATTGACAAGGCAAAGCGCGCCTCCTATCTCCACTGCAATTCCGCAGGGCGGCGCGAAAATGGGCGATACTGGCCTTTTTCGCGCTTTTTGTTGTTTTCGCCATCGTTCGCGACGCCCGGCCCCCTGTTGCCGGGGCAAAATGCGGCCAGCCGCCTTCGGGCGGGACGGGATCGGAAAGGTCGAAGATGCTCGGCGCGCTCAAATTCGACTCTGCGATGAAGCGGGTCTTTGGCTCCTCCAATGATCGCCGCCTGAAAGGCTACCGCCCGAAGGTCGCCGCGATCAATGCGCTGGAGAAGGAATTCGAGGCCCTCGCCGACGATCAACTGCGCGCTAAGACCGACGAGTTGCGGGCCGAGTTCAAGGCCGGCAAGAAGCTGGATGACCTCATCGCGCCTGCTTTCGCCGCGGTGCGCGAGGCGGCCAAGCGCACCCTGAAACAACGCCATTTCGACGTCCAGTTGATCGGCGGTCTCGTGCTGCATGAAGGCGCGATCGCCGAAATGCGCACCGGCGAAGGTAAGACGCTGGTCGCAACCGCCGCCGTCTACCTCAACGCGCTCGCCGGCGAGGGCGTCCACGTCGTCACCGTCAACGACTACCTTGCCCGCCGGGACGCCGAGTGGATGGGCGAGATTTACGCGTTCCTCGGCATGACGGTTGGCGTCATCGTGCACGGCCTGGACGACGATCAGCGCCGCGAAGCCTATGCCGCCGACGTCACCTATGGCACCAACAACGAGTTCGGCTTCGACTATCTTCGCGACAACATGAAATACGACATGGCGCAGATGGTGCAGCGCGGCCATGCTTTCGCGATTGTCGATGAAGTCGATTCGATCCTCGTCGACGAGGCCCGCACGCCGCTCATCATCTCGGGCCCGTCGGAGGATCGCTCCAATCTTTACGTTTCGGTCAATGCGATCATTCCGAAGCTCGCTCGCGAGGACTACGAACTCGACGAAAAGCAGCGAACCGTCAATCTGACCGAGACTGGCAACGAGCACGCGGAAGAGTTCCTGATCTCGGCCGGCGTGTTGAAGGAAGGATCGCTTTACGAGGCGTCCAACGCGACGCTCGTCCACCACATCAATCAGGCGCTCAGGGCCCACAAGCTGTTCCAGCGCGACAAGGATTACATCGTCCGCAACGACGAAGTCGTGATCGTCGACGAGTTCACCGGGCGCATGATGCCCGGGCGGCGCTACTCCGAGGGATTGCATCAGGCGCTCGAGGCGAAGGAAGGCGTGACCGTCCAGCCCGAGAATGTGACCCTCGCCTCGATCACCTTCCAGAACTATTTCCGCCTCTACAAGAAGCTCGCGGGCATGACCGGCACGGCGTCGACCGAAGCCGACGAATTCGCCGAAATCTACAAGCTCGTCGTCGTCGAGATTCCGACCAACCTGCCGATCAAGCGCGCCGACGAGGACGACGAGGTCTACCGGACGACCGAGGAGAAAATGCGCGCCGTGGTGCGCGAGATCGAAGACGCCAACGCCAAGATGCAGCCGATGCTGGTCGGAACGACCTCGATCGAGAAGTCCGAGGTGCTGGCCGAGGTGCTGGAGCGGCAGGGATACAAGAAGATCGACTTCTCTCAACCCGGGGCGCTGACGCCGCTCTACGCCGCGGCGCGTTCGGGCAAACCGTCGAAGACCTTCGCGGTGCTCAACGCGCGCTTCCACGAGCAGGAAGCCTTCATCATCGCCGAGGCGGGCGTGCCGGGCGCGATCACCGTCGCCACCAACATGGCGGGCCGCGGCACCGACATCCAGCTCGGCGGCAATGTCGAGATGCGCGTCCGCCAGGAACTCGACCCGAACGCCGCGCCGGAGGAGCGGACCGCGAGGGAGGCTGAAACCCGCGCCGAAGTGGCCGAGTTCAAGCAGAAGGCGATCGACGCCGGCGGGCTCTACATCATCGGCACCGAGCGGCACGAAAGCCGCCGCATCGACAATCAGTTGCGCGGCCGGTCCGGCCGGCAGGGGGATCCCGGCAGATCGAAATTTTTCCTGTCTCTGCAGGACGATCTCATGCGCATTTTCGGAGCGGAGCGCATGGACGCGATGCTCAAGCGCCTTGGCCTCAAGGAGGACGAAGCGATCGTTCACCCGTGGATCAACAAGGCGCTCGAGAAAGCGCAGCAGAAAGTCGAGGCGCGCAATTTCGACATTCGCAAGAACATTCTCAAGTTCGACAATGTGATGAACGACCAGCGCAAGGTCATATTCGAGGACCGACGCCGGATGATGGCGCAGGAATCGCTCGAATCGACGATCGAGGACATGCGCACCGGCGTCATCGACGACATCGTCGAAAAGCACATTCCGCACGACGCCTATCCCGAGGCCTGGGACATCGCCGGGCTGAAGACCGAGGTGCAAAACAAACTGGGCCTCGATCTTCCGGTCGACGACTGGGCCAAGGAGGAGGGCATCGCCGACGAAGAGGTTGCGGGAAGGCTCCATACCGCGGCCCAGGCCGCCTATGCCCAGCGCGTTGAACGCAACACGTCTGAGGTCATGCGCTACATCGAAAAGCAGGTCATCCTGCAATCGCTGGATCATTTGTGGCGCGAGCATCTTGTGACACTCGACCATCTGCGTCAGGTCATCGGGTGGCGGGGCATGGCTCAGCGCGATCCGTTGAACGAATACAAATCCGAAGCGTTTGAGCTGTTCCGGGACTTGATCACCCAGTGGCACGAAGCCGTGATCGCGCAGATGTCGAGAGTGGAAGTGCGGTTCCAGCAGCCCGAGCCGCCGCCGCCCCCCATGCAATATCAGCACATCGATCCCGACTCGGGCGAGAACGAGTACGCATTGGCTTCCCTCTCGGCGTCGGACGCAGGGCTTCTGGCGGCCCCGTCCGGAGTAGCAGTCGCCGATCGTGACCCGAGGAATCCCGCAACATGGGGCCGTGTCGGCCGGAATGAGCCCTGTCCGTGCGGATCGGGCAAGAAGTTCAAGCACTGCCACGGCCAGATCGCTTGACGGACTCCCTCCCTCTCACGGCTTCAACCGCCCGCGCCGAAGCGTTGGCGAGTCTTGAGGAGAGGTTCGAACTCGGCGGAATTGAAAACGCGGCGCGAGAGGCTCGCATCAGCCTTTGCGCGGCCTCAGGTCTTTCGCAAGTCGATTTGATCGTCGACCCGCGAAAGCCGCTTGGATCCGCAGCGCCCGGGATCGAAACGTTCGCCGCGCGGCGGGCCGCGGGCGAACCGTTGTCGAGAATTCTGGGCCAGCGCGAATTCTGGGGCCTCAAGTTCGCCATTTCGCTGCAGGTGCTGGATCCGCGGCCTGAAACGGAAACCATCGTCGAAGCCGCGATCGGGATTTTGGGCGCTCGCCGCGATGAGCGGTTGCGCATCCTCGATCTTGGGGTTGGCTCTGGCGCGTTGCTCTGCGGCCTTCTCGCCGACTTTCCCGTTTCGAGGGGTGTCGGCGTCGATGTGTCAGCGGGCGCTGCGAACGTGGCGCGCGGGAATGTCGAGGCGTGCGGCCTTTCCGGCAGGGCGGAGATTCGGGTCGGCTCCTGGATGCGGGACCTCGAAGGGCCGTTTGACCTGATCGTCTCCAATCCGCCGTACATCGCCACGGCCGATCTTCCGTGGCTGCCGCGCGAGGTCCGCGACTTCGACCCCTGGATCGCGCTCGACGGCGGATTCGACGGACTTGCCGCCTATCGGCAGATCATGCCGGGATCGCGATCCCTGCTTGCTCCGCGGGGTTGGCTCATCGCCGAATTCGGCGCGCGGCAGGCGGCCGACGTGACCGCGATCGCAAGGCGCTGCGGCTTTGCCGAGGCCATCATTTACAAGGATCTCGCCGGTCTCGACAGGGTCGTGGCCGCTCGGCCGTGAGCCTCGCGAGGAGCGCCGCGAGCGCTAGGAAAACCCCGCTTCGATGCCTATATTTGGCATGGCGCCGGCTGAGCGCGGATACGGGGCTGGCGTTGAATTGACGGCGCCAAATAGACCCGAAAGAACGTGCGTTTGCGGGTGTGGCCGGCTAGGGTGGGGGAAGCACGAATCGCGCTGCCCGGTCGAGCGATCGCAACAAAGGCTTTGATGTTGGAAGAGGAAGACAAAGGCCGCGCGGACGGCGCCGTGGCCGACGAAACCTACGGCGCGGATTCGATCAAGGTGCTGCGCGGCCTCGACGCCGTGCGCAAGCGGCCGGGCATGTACATTGGCGACACCGACGACGGCTCCGGTCTCCACCACATGATCTACGAGGTGGTCGACAACGCCATCGACGAGGCGCTGGCCGGCCACGCGAAACTCGTGACCGTGACCCTCAATGCTGACGGCTCATGCACCGTCTTCGACGACGGGCGCGGGATTCCGACAGGCATTCACGACGAGGAGGGCGTATCGGCTGCCGAAGTGATCATGACCCAGCTGCACGCGGGCGGCAAATTCGACCAAAATTCCTACAAGGTGTCTGGCGGCCTGCACGGAGTCGGCGTCTCCGTGGTCAACGCTCTGTCGACGAAGCTCGTGCTGCGCGTCTGGCTCGACGGCAAGGAACATTTCGTCGAATTTGCGCATGGCGAGACGGTCGCTCCGCTCAAGGTCACAGGCCCCGCGCCGGATGTCGACGGCAGGGCGAAGCGCGGGACCGAGGTCACGTTCACGCCCTCGCCGGAAACCTTCAGCATGGTCGAGTTCGACTATGCGACCATCGAGCATCGCCTGCGCGAGCTCGCCTTCCTCAATTCGGGCGTCCGGATCGTCCTGACTGACCTGCGCCATGCCGAGCCCAGGCGCGAGGAGCTGCGCTACGACGGCGGGCTCGAGGCGTTCGTGCGCTATCTCGACCGCGCCAAGACCGCGCTGATCGAGAAGCCGATCCTCATCAGGGGCGAGCGCGCCA
>DATGHB010000187.1:0-12513 GCA_035308265.1 Roseiarcus sp. | reverse complement strand
CGCGCATCGGCTGCTTATCTCGGGCGTGAAGGGCTCGAAGGCGCCGCTGCGCCTCGCGCCAGGACTGATCCTGCACGAGGCGGACGGCCGGCTCACGGCCGAGGCCGACGCCATCCACCGCGGCGAGCGGCTGATCGACTGGGGCGAAGGCTGACGCGCGGCCCGTTGATCCGGTCACTGGCCGGCGAGGCGCGGATGCAACCGGTGCGCGAGTTCGTCGCGAGCAAGCGCGAGCAAGCGCCATCAAAATGCTCGTAAACGCCAGTAAAATCGCTGGCGTTTACTAGCGCTTATTTTCCAGAATCGGGGTTTTTCAATTGGTTACGGGCGAAAAAAATAACAAAAATCTCCGCAGAGCCTCGACTCGCGCAGCGGTTGTTGTGGAGAGCGTTGCAAGCAGCCATGGCTCCTCAAGTTCCGCCGACCTGCCGGCGAGCGGGAAAAAGAGCCTGTGCATCAGAATAACGATATGCGAATATTTCTGTTTTTGTCAAGATATTTCGCTCGCGGACAATTCTACCTCTAATCGATGTTAGTCCTAGAGAGGCTGCGCGGATCCAACTGACCGCTCGAGCCCATGTCTCGGGGCCGGGAAGCCATTTCATGTTGAAGTGAAGGCCCGGCTATCGCAACACTATGACGCCCGCCTTGGTTGCTGCGCGAAGGCGCTCAGTCCCAACCACTGTTGCATCGACCGAGCCAGAGACGGATCCCCCTCGATTTCCAAATCGCCGTTTTGGGACTCCGTTTTGATGGTCGCCAATCCCATCCAGATCGCGGTCATCGTTCGGAGCGAACACTTGACGAGAAGGTCCAACTCGTGGCCGGGATCGAAATTGCAGAGATCGGCTGCGCCATCGTCCACGACCAGCCACCAACTCTGCCGCGACGGCGGAAGTTCCGGATACAGAAACTGTATCGTGCAGCGCCGGTTGGGCATGAGCTTCACGTTCAAGCCGCGGCGCACATCCCACATCAACAGGGAGGGATCGAGATTCTTCAGCGATAGTCGCGATTCCACCCAGCGTTGCGCCCAGTGGCCGAGTCCCATGATCAATGGCCGCAGTTCTTCGCCGGCCTCGGAGAGGCGGTAATCCACCAAGCCGTTCGGCCTGCGCGACACCGTGACGATTCCAGCCCGCTGCAACTCCTTGAGCCGCTTCGACAGCAGCGCCGGCGACATTTTCGGCACACCGCGCCGCAAGTCGTTGAAGCGCGTGCTGCCGCACAGCAGCTCGCGCACGACCAGCGTGGTCCAGCGGCTGCACAGGATTTCTGAGGCCATAGATACAGGGCAGAACTGGCCGTAGCCGGCGCGCTCGACCATCGCGAACTCCATCCTGTTCCCACCGAAAACTATCACGCAATCCGCCGCGGAAAAATGGCGAAGTACACTTCCTGAACTAGAATGGCGGCCCGTCGCGCGTGATCGTTCCGGCATCGAAGCGATGGAGGAAACCATGTCTGCGCACCCTGCCTCGAACAAATTCCCAACCTCATCCGCCGAGGACGCGCCCCAAGGGCGGTCGCGCCTCGTGGACACCGCCGGCCGCCTCGCCCCCGAGCTTGCCGAACGAGCCAGCGAAGCCGATCAGAATGACCTCTTCGTCGCGGAGAACTACGCGCTCTTGAAGGAGGCCGGGCTTGTCGAGGCTGGCGTTCCCCGAGAGCTTGGAGGGGGCGGCGCCGAAATACCGGAATTGGCTGAGATGCTGCGGGTGCTGGCGCGCGCCTGCGGCTCCACTGCCTTGGCGTTTTCCATGCACACCCATCAGGTGGCGGTCCCCGCCTGGCGGTGGCGTCACCAGAAGGTCGCCGCCGTCGAGCCTCTTCTGAAGCGGGTCGCCGCGGAACGGCTTATTCTGTTGTCGTCTGGCGGTTCCGACTGGATCGGCGGCTCGGGCAAGGCCGAGAAGGTCGAAGGCGGGTATCGCGTCACCGCCCGGAAGGTGTTCACCTCCGGCGCCGAGGCGGGCGACATCCTGATGACGGGCGCGGTGCGGGAGGCTGAAGACGGCGCCCGCTCGGTGATCCACTTTGGCGCGCCAATGAGGGCGCCGGAAGTGCGGATCGAGCGGACATGGCGCGTGCTCGGCATGCGCGGCAGCGGCTCCAACGACGTTGTGATCGAGAACCTGTTCGTCCCGGACGCCAGCGTCGCTTTCTCGCGAACGGCAGGCGAGTGGCATCCGGCGTTCCAACTCATCGCCACGATTGCGTTCCCGCTGATCTATGCCGTCTATCTGGGCGTGGCGGAAAGCGCCCGCGACCTGGCAATCGATATTGCGAAGCGGAAGCGGCAGCCCGACCTGTCGCTTGCCGGCCGCATGGACACAGAACTCCGCGCCGCGCAGCTGGCGCACCGGTGGATGCTCGATACGGTCGCTCGCAACGCTCCTTCCGCGGACACGGTCAATGAAGTGATGATCGGGCGAGCGCTGGCAGCCCGGCACGCGATTGCCGCAGTTGAGCTCGCCATGGAGCTTGCGGGCGGCGCGTCGTTCTATCGCGCGACGGGCCTGGAACGCCGCCTTCGGGACATCCAGGGCGCTCGTTTCCACCCGCTTCAGTCGGGGCCGCAGGCGCGCTACGCCGGAGCGACGGCGCTCGGCTTGCCGACGTCCAACGTGTTTTGACCTGGGTTGGAGTTGCGGAAGACGGCGCCGTTTGCGGTCATCGAGCGTGCGACTGCTGACATCCGGCCGTCACTTTGGCTAAAACCTCGCGACGGCCCGGCGGCTCCGGCGCCGGTTCGACAAGGGGGAAGGCCATGCGGTCCAGGTTCGTTCGTTCGGGCGCGTTCGCGGCTGTCCTTGCGGGCATTCTGCCGCTCGCGGGCTGCGCGATCCCGCCGTCCGGGATCCCGACCGCGGCGAGCATCCGGGGTCTCAGGCCGTCGGGGACGGTGACGATGACGCAAGTCTTCGTCGCCGCCACGGGCGTCGGAAGCGGGACCCTTGCGTTCAGGGGCCGGACCTATCCCTTCACTCTCGTCGGCTCGCTGATCGGCCCCGGCGCGATCTCGACGCTGCAAGCCTCCGGCGAAGTCTACCGGCTCAAAGACGTTTCCCAGTTCTCCGGCCCGTGGATTCAGGGCACGGGCAGTCTCGCCGTCACGGCCAGGGCGAATGGCGAGATCTGGCTCGAGAACAGGAACGGCGTCGTCATGCGCCTCAACGCCGCGCAGGCCGGCCTCACGTTCTCGACAGGCCGCTACGAGCTCTACATCCAGCTCTCGCAATAGCGGCGCCCGCTACGCGCTGCTAAGCTCGCCGCCTCTCCTTCATCGAACGGGCGGCTCATGACCGACGCCTTCCTCAACCACATTCGCGCGAGCCTCGGCGAGATCGAGGCGGCGGGCCTTTTCAAACGCGAGCGGCTCCTGACCGGACCGCAGGGCGGGCGGATTCGCGTCGCCTCGCCGAAGGGTGAGCGCGAAGCGGTCAATCTCTGCGCCAACAATTACCTCGGCCTCGCCGACCACCCGGACGTTATCGCCGCGGCGCGGCGCGCGATGGAAGAGTTCGGCTTCGGCATGGCCTCGGTGCGCTTCATCTGCGGCGCGCAGACGCTCCATCGCGAGCTCGAACAGGCGATCGCGAAGCACCTCGGCAAGGACGACGCGATCGTGTTCGCGGCCTGTTTCGACGCCAATGGCGGGGTGTTCGAGCCGCTCCTCGACGAAGCCGACGCGATCATTTCCGACAGCCTCAACCACGCCTCGATCATCGACGGCGTCCGCCTCTCGAAGGCCAAGCGCTATCGCTTCGCCAATTCGGACATGAACGAGCTCGAGGATCGGCTGAAGGAGGCCGACAGCGCTGGCGCGCGGTTCAAGCTGATCGCCAGCGACGGCGTGTTCTCGATGGACGGCTATGTGGCGAAGCTGAAGGAAATATGCGCCCTCGCCGACCGCTACGGCGCGCTGGTGCTGGTCGACGACTGCCACGCGACCGGGCATCTCGGGGAGAAAGGGCGCGGCACCCCGGCGCTAACGCAAGCGGGCGACCGCGTCGACATCGTCACCGGCACCTTCGGCAAGACGCTCGGCGGCGGCATGGGCGGCTTCGTCGCGGCCGCGCAGCCGATCGTCGACCTCATAAGGCAGCGAGCGCGGCCCTATCTCTTTTCCAATTCGCTCGCGCCCCCGATCGCCGCCGGGGCTCTCAAGGCGCTCGAGATCGCGATCGGCGCCGACGCGCGGCGCGCGCTCCTGAAAAGCCACGCCGCCCGCTTTCGCGAGGGCGTCGAGAAAGCAGGGTTCAAGACGCAGCCGGGCGAGACGCCGATCATTCCGGTGATGCTCGGCGAGGCGCGGCTCGCGCAGGACCTCGCAAAGGCGCTCGATGAGCGCGGATTGTTCGTGGCCGGGTTCTTCTTTCCCGTGGTGCCGAAGGGCCAGGCGCGCATTCGCACGCAGATGTCGGCGGCGCTGACCGAGGCGGACATCGACTTTGCGATCGCGGCCTTCGCCGACGCGGGGAAGGCGCTGGGGGTTGTTTGAGGGGGCGCGGTCGCTCAGGAGGGAGAAACAGCATGGCCGGAGAACTGAAGGGCAAGGTCGCGGTGGTGACCGGCGCCGCGTCGGGCATCGGACAGGCGAGCGCCGAGGCGATGCTGGGCTTGGGCGCACGCGTGGCGATGGCCGACCGCGACGAAGCCGCGCTGAAGACGCTTCATGACAAGCACGGCGACGCAATGATCCCGCTCGCCATCGATCTGCTCGATCCGAAGGATTGCGCGACGCTGGTCCCGAGAGTCCTCGAGCGGGCGGGCCGGATCGACATCCTGCACGCCAACGCCGGCTCTTATGTCGGGGGCGACCTCGTGGACGCGGACAATGCGGCCATCGACCGGATGCTGAACCTGAACGTCAACGTGGTGATGAAGAACGTGCATGACGCGCTGCCGCACATGATCGAGCGCGGCTCGGGCGACATCATCGTGACCAGCTCGCTCGCGGCCCATTTTCCCACGCCCTGGGAGCCGGTCTACGCGTCCTCCAAATGGGCGATCAACTGCTTCGTCCAGACGGTGCGCCGCCAGGTGTTCAAACATGGGATCCGCGTCGGGGCGATCTCGCCCGGCCCGGTCATCACCGCGCTCATCAAGGACTGGCCGGCCGAGAAGCTTAGGGAAGCGAAGGAATCCGGAAGCCTGCTCGAGGCCGGCGAAGTGGCCAATGTGGTCATGTTCATGCTGACCCGCCCGCGCGGCATGACGATCCGCGACGTGGTCATGATGCCGACCAACTTCGATCTCTGAGGTTCGTTTTGAGGAGTCCCCATGCGCGCTCTCGTCAAGGAAAAGCCAGAACCGGGCCTGTGGCTCGAGGAGCAGCCGGTCCCCGAGATCGGTCCGGACGACGTGCTGGTGAAGGTCCACAAGACCGGCATCTGCGGCACCGATGTGCACATCTTCAACTGGGACGAGTGGGCGCAAAAGACCATCCCGACGCCGATGACGGTCGGCCATGAATATTCGGGCGAGGTCGCCGCGGTCGGCGCCAATGTGCGCCATCTGAAGATTGGCCAGCGCGTGTCGGGCGAGGGCCATGTGATCGGGATGAGGAGCCGGGCGGCGCGCGGCGGGCGCTATCATCTCGATCCCGAGACGCGCGGCATCGGGGTCGACATCCCCGGCGCCTTTGCGGATTACGTGCGGGTGCCGGCGTTCAACATCGTGCCTTTGCCGGACGGCGTCGACGACGAAATGGGCGCGATCCTCGATCCGCTCGGCAACGCTGTCCATACCGCGCTCGCTTTCGATCTGGTCGGCGAGGATGTGCTGATCACCGGCGCGGGACCGATCGGCATCATGGCCGGCGCGGTCGCCCGCCATATCGGCGCGCGGCATGTGGTGATCACCGACATCAACCCGCGCCGCCTCAAGCTCGCCGAGGAGGTCGCCGACGTGGTCGCGGTCGACGCGTCGAAGAGCAACCTTAAAGAGACGATGAGCCGGCTCAGGATGGCCGAGGGTTTCGACGTGGCGCTGGAAATGAGCGGCGCGCCGGCGGCGTTCGATCAATTGTTCGACGCCATCATCGTGGGCGGCCGGGTCGCGTTGCTCGGCCTGCCGGCGAAGCCTGCGCTGGTCGACTTGAACAAGGTCATCTTCAAGCAGCTCACGATTCAAGGCATCTACGGGCGCGAGATGTTCGAGACCTGGCACAAGATGATCGCAATGCTGGAAAGCGGACTCGACGTTCGCAAGGTGATCACCCACCGCCTGCCGGCCGAGAAATTTCTCGAAGGCTTCGAGATCATGCGCCGCGGCGAAAGCGGCAAGATCGTGCTCGACTGGTCAGGCGCATAGGGGGATTCCCGCGCGGGCGCTTGGGCGACGCCGCCGGGACTGCCGAGCCGGCCCTCCGGCGCCGGCGGCTTGCGATCAATTCAATTCTCTCGCCCTTAGAGACCGCAGCTGGCGTTCGGCCTCGACGACAACATCGAGCTCCAGGTCATATTCAAGCTTGAGGCGCGCGAGCACGCGCGCGAACCGCTGGGCGAGGCCGCGTCTCCGTGATTCGGTGACCGCGCTGGCGCTATTCCGACCAAATTTCCGATGCAACATCAGGGGGTTCTCGTCGAGCTGTGCGGCGGCCTCAAGCCCGGCTCGCGGGCGATGCGGCCGTCAAGGACGCGCCGTCGCCCGGCGCCCTGCCGGTCGGGTGGTTCATTTGCAGCGTTCGCAGCTCTGCGGCGGCTCGCAACGCGAGCGAGCGTTGTGGTCATGATTCACTTACGGATCATCGTATATAGACGTATGCAATAGCATGATGATTCTCGTATTCTGAAGGAGTTGACCCTGCCAATTATCGGTGATGACTTGCGCCTGTTCCGGATTACCGGCGGCGGACTCGCGCTGATCAAACTCATAACACCGATCAGCTTCGAATCATCTTCATAAATACGGTAAGGCGCCGACGCGCCGATGACAAGACGCAAATATGCCTAGAACAAAAGGTGATCGCGCCTGCGACCAGCCCGACGCCCGATTGACCGCGGCGCAGGTTTTTATGACGGAGCGGCTTGTTTCAGCGCCTTCAGGAACGCCTCGAACTCGCCCTCGGCGATCGGGACGAGATGCTTTGTCTCGGGAAAGGCGCCCGACTCGACGTCGGCGCGGAATTCCCGGAAGGCGGCGATACGTTCGCGCTGCAGGCGGTCCAGTTGGGCGCGGAAGTCACGGTAGACCTTGGCGTGGCGCGGCCGATGCCCGTGCGTCATGCCGAGCACGTCCTCGGCGAACAGATATTGCGCATCGCACCCTGAGCCCGCGCCCATCGACATCAGGATGAGCGACGTGCGCTTCGAGATTTCGCTGGCGACCCGCGCCGGCACGACCTCGATTTCGGCCGCGATCGCGCCGGCCGCCTCGAGCGCTTTCACCTGCTCGTAGACCTTGAGCGCCTCGGCCGCCGTCTTGCCGACCGCCTTGAACCCGCCGGTCCAGGTCGCTCGAGCCGGGATGAGCCCGACGTGGCCCACGACCGGAATGCCCTCGGCGGCCAGTTTCGCGATCGTATCGAGGCTTCCGGCGCAATAGAAGGCGTCCCCGCCGATCATCAGATTCTTGTGGGCCGCGCGCAGATAGTCCTCGTAGGTGCAGTGCTGGCCGTAGATGAGCCCGACCTGGATGAAACAGTCGCCTGCCGCCTCGCGCATCGCGGGCGACCAGAAAGCCTCGACGATCGAGAGAATGTCGATCCCGGCCGCCGCGGCCGCCGCGGCTTCGTCGGGCGTCTCGACGAACAGCATCGTCAGCTGCCGCTTGCCCTTGAGCTCGCGAAGGCCCCCGACCGTGAGCCTCGAGTGTTTGGTGACCGCCATCCGTGAACCCCTTCCCCCGCCCCCTATCGCCTGCGCGGGAGGCCAGCGCAAGCCAAGGCGCCGCGCGATCCGGCGGACGGCGCCGGATACTTGGGAAGCCTCGCCGCGATGGCGGAGCCAGGCGCGTGAGGGCAAGGCCAATGTCCAGATGGATCGCGACGGTCCGGTTCGCCGCGGCCGAATTCGGCCCGCTCATCGTGTTCTGGTCTCTCGCCGCGACGCTCGGGATCAAGCCCGCGATTCTGGGCTCGATCCTGTTCATCGTCGCGGACGGGGCGCGGCGATGGCTGAGGGACCTCGCCTTCACTCGCCTCTATCTCCTGGTGAGCACGCTGACGCTCGCATTCGGCTTCGTCGATCTCGTCTCGACCTCGCCGTTCATGCTCAAGTACGAGGCGGCGGTCAGCAACGCGGCGACCGGCGCCGCCTTCGTCGCCGGCGCGCTCGGAGAGACGCCGATCATCCAGGAAATCGCCGAGAGCCGCGAGAGCTTCGTCGTCACTATAAACTACCCCCTCTTCCCGCGCGGGAACGGCTCTGTTCCGTCCACCTCTTCGCCCTGCCAGGTGATGAGCCGCGCGCCGCGCTGGTCGCGCGCGTAGATCCAGAGCCAGTTGAGCGCGACGCTCAGGCGGTTGCGGACGCCGATCAAAAAGTAGATGTGGGCGCAGCCCCAGAGCCACCACGCGATCGCTCCGCGCAGCTTGATCCAGCCGAAGTCGATCACCGCGCGACGCTTGCCGATCGTCGCCAGGTCGCCCTGGTGCTTGTAGCGGAAAGGCGGCGGCGCGGGTGCGGCCTCGAGCCGGGCGCGGATCACGTCCGCGACATACGCCCCTTCCTGCTTGGCGGCCGGCGCGATGCCAGGAACCGGCCGCCCGTCCGGCCGCAAGACGATGGCCGCGTCGCCGATGGCGAAAATTTCCGGATGTCCCGGGACGGTCAGATCGGGCTCGACCTTGAGCCGCCCCGCCTTGTCCGCCGGAGCGTCGAGCCAGAGCGCGGCGGGCGAAGACTGAACGCCTGCGGCCCAGATGATCGTCGCCGCAGCGAGCCGCTCGGCCCCGAACACGACGCCTTCGGCGCTGCAATCCGACACCGCCTCACCGAGCGCCACCTCGACGCCGAGCCGCTCCAGCGAATCCTTGGCGTAAGCCGACAGGTCCTCGGCGAAAGCGGGCAGGACGCGCGGGCCGGCCTCGATCAGGACGATGCGCGCCTCGCGGGTGTCGATGCGGCGGAAGTCGGCGGGAAGGGTCGAGCGCGCCAGCTCCGCGATGGTTCCGGCGAGCTCGACCCCCGTCGGCCCGGCGCCGACAATGACAAAGGTCAGGAGCGCCGCGCGCTTCCGCTCGTCCGCTTCCCGCTCAGCCTCCTCGAAGGCGAGGAGAACCCGGCCGCGGATGGTCGTGGCGTCCTCGAGCGTTTTCAGGCCCGGCGCGAACGGCTCCCAGGCGTCGTGGCCGAAATAAGCGTGCCGCGCCCCGGTCGCCAGCACCAGCGTGTCGTAGTGAAGCGCCGAGCCGTCATCGAGATGCAGCTCGCGGGCCTCCTTATCAATGGCCTCCACGGACGCGAGCAATGTCGTGACATCCCGGCGGCGGCGAAGGAGATGCCGGATCGGCCAGGCGATCTCCGAAGGCGCGAGCGACGCCGTCGCCGCCTGATAGAGAAGCGGCTGAAACAGGTGATGATTGCGGCGATCGACGACCGTGATGCGGACCGGCGCTCCGGCGAGGCGATGCACGGTCTCGAGCCCGCCGAACCCGGCCCCGACCACGACCACATGATGAGCTTCCGTCATCCCATCCGCTCCATAGCCGACAACAGCCTTTAACGCATGATCGGCCCATGACGTTGCGCGAGCGGGGCCGAGGGGCGGCGAGCGATGACCTCAGGCCGTTCTCGCTCGAATTCGAGTCGAATTGCCGTTACCTTTCGATTGCAACTATCGGTCCCCTCACCCCTGCCCCTCTCCCGGCGGGAGAGGGGAGAGGAGAATTACATGCGGCGCTATCGGATCGCGGTCATTGCCGGCGACGGGATCGGCAAGGAGGTCATTCCAGCCGGTCTGGAGGTCCTGAAGGCGGTCGCCGCGCGCGACGGCGGGATCGAATTCGCCTTCGATTCCTTCGACTGGGGCTCGGACCTCTATCGCGCGACCGGCGTCATGATGCCGCCGGACGGTCTCGATCAAATCAAGAACCATGACGCGATCTATTTCGGCGCGGTCGGCGCGCCGGACGTGCCCGATCACGTTAGCCTCTGGGGCTTGAGGCTCGCGATCTGCCAGCCGTTCGACCAATACGCCAACGTCCGTCCGGCCCGCGTATTGCCGGGGATAACGAGCCCGTTGCGCCGCGTGAGCGGCCCCGAGCTCGACTGGGTGATCGTGCGCGAAAACTCAGAGGGCGAATATGCCGGCGTCGGCGGACGCGTCCATCGCGGTCTCCCGATCGAGGTCGCGACCGACGTTTCGGTCATGACGCGCGCAGGCGTCGAGCGCATCTTCCGCTTCGCTTTCGCGCTCGCCCGCTCAAGGCCCCGCAAGCTTCTTACCATCGTCACCAAGTCGAACGCGCAGCGGCACGCCATGGTGATGTGGGACGAGATCGGCGCCGAGATTGCGAGCGAGTTCCCGGACGTCACATGGGACAAGATGCTGGTCGACGCGATGACCATGCGGATGACGATCAAGCCGGAGAGCCTGGATGCGATCGTGGCCTCGAACCTGCACGCCGACATTCTGTCTGATCTCGCGGCGGCTTTGGCCGGCTCGCTCGGCATCGCGCCGACCGCCAATCTCAACCCGGAGCGCCGCTTCCCCTCGATGTTCGAGCCGATCCACGGCTCGGCCTTCGACATCGCGGGCAAGGGGATCGCCAATCCGGTCGGCTCGTTCTGGACCGGGGCGATGATGCTCGAGCACCTCGGCGAAAGGGCCGCGGCGGATCGCCTGATGCGGGCGGTCGAGCGCGTCACCACGAACCCGTCGCTGCACACGCCCGACCTCGGCGGCAAGGCGACGACGCGCGCCGTGACCGATGCGACGATCGCGGCGATCGAGGGGGAGAATATGTGAGCGCACCCTTCTCCCCCCGGGAAAAGGTGGCCCCATAGGGCGTCGAAAGACGCCCGTCTTTCGACGGGCCATTGGGCCGAATGAGGGAGCCGCGCCGGAACCCTCACCCCTCGAAAAGAAGAGGGGAGAGTCACGGCGCCTTGACGCAGGCCTCCACCGGAAACAGGCATTCCTGGCCGAGCGGCAGGCTCATGCCTTCGACAGCGGTGTAGCCGACCTGACTGACCAGGCCGTTGGTCATCACCAGGACGACGTCGCAGCTTCCGCCCGCCGTGAATGGCGCGACATTCGTATTGAGGAGAAGCGCCCATTGGGGGCCGTAGCCGCGCATCCGCCCTCCGACATAGGTCCAGATCTCGGTCCCCTGGCCAGCAGGAGCGCGTTGGGCGGGGCGCCCCATGCAGGCGAGAATGTCCCGCTTCGAAAGTCCGATCATCGACTGTTGAGCGACCTGGTCGACTTCGAGCGGCTGGCAGCCGCCGAGGAGCACGGCGGCGAGGCCAAGCGCTGCGACGGATTTGCTCAACTCGCGCCCCTCAAGTTTTCGCCGCGCTCTGGCCGCTGCCGAGGTTGGCTGAACCGGGCCGGTTTGACAATGATGGCTAACATCAAATCGCCGTTGCGGCGCTTCTCTGAAAGATTGCGATCCGCGTATCGCCATAAGTCCGCTCGTCGATGAGGGCGAGGCCGCCGGGCGTCGCGATCTCGGCCTCGGCGGCCTCCTCGACCACGCAGAGCGCGTTCAGCTCGAGCCAGCCGCCCGCCACGAGCGCGGCGAGCGCGGTCCCGGCGAGCCCCTGCCCGTAGGGCGGGTCGAGAAAGGCGAGCGCGAACGGCCCGCCTGCTGGCGCCGAACCCAGCTTCGTCGCGTCGGCGCGCCAGATGCGCGTCACCCCGCCGAGTGCGAGCGCCTCGACATTGGCGCGCAGAAGCGCGCGCGCCTCGGCGCCATTGTCGATGAGGAGCGCAAAGCGCGCGCCGCGCGAGAGCGCCTCGATCGCCAGCGCCCCGGTTCCCGCGAACAGGTCAGCCACGCGGGCGCCGTCGATCCGGCCGGGGAAGCGGTGCTCGAGGATGTCGAAGATCGACTCGCGCAGGCGCTCCGAGGTCGGGCGGATGGCGCGCGACGACGGCGTAAGCAGGGCGCGGCCCTTTAGACGGCCGCCGACGATGCGCACCTCAGCGGTTCCGCGGCGGCCGGCGCGGACCCCTGCCGGGCGGCGGGCCTTTGCCGCGGCCGGAACCCGGAGGCTTCGTCTTCGCGCCACGACCGTCGCGTGCCCGGAGCCCGTTCCGCTCGTCCCGGCGCTCGGCGCCTCTGCGACCCGCCAAGCCGTCGCGCGGCTTGAAGGGGCGCGCCGCATCGCGAGGGCCCGGGCGCTCGCTCTTGCCGTCGCCGGCTTTGCGGCCCCTCACTCCGTCCCGCTCGGCCCTCGGCTTGAACGCGCGCCCGGTTTCGCTGCGTTGCGGCGCGCCTGCGCGTTCGCGGCCCTTGCCGTCGCGCGCGGCCTTCGCGAATGAGGTTGGCCGGCGGCCACGCTCCGGCTGTTCGCGGCCGGGGCGCCCAAGCTCGGTGTCATGCGCACGGGAGCGACG
>DATGHB010000186.1:0-4642 GCA_035308265.1 Roseiarcus sp. | reverse complement strand
GCGAGATGGACGCCGACATCGCCGTCGGCGAGGGGCAGGGACTCGGCAATGCGCTGAATTTCGGCGGCCCCTATGTCGGGCTGTTCGCGACGCGGGCGAAGAACGTGCGCCAGATGCCTGGGCGCCTCGCGGGCGAGACGGTCGATGCGGAGGGGCGGCGCAGCTTCGTGCTCAGGCTCTCGACGCGCGAGCAGCATATCCGCCGCGAGAAGGCGACGAGCAACATCTGCACCAACTCGGGTCTTTGCGCGCTCGCCTTCTCGATCCACCTGACCCTGCTGGGCGGGCTGGGGCTCGAGCGCCTGGCGAAAGTCAATCACGCCAACGCGGTTCAGCTCGCGGAGCGGCTCACGGCGATTGCGGGGGTCGAGGTGGTCAATGCGCACTTCTTCAACGAGTTCGTCATCCGCACGCCGCGGCCCGCGGCCGGCCTGATCGAAGATCTGGCGAAGCGCGGAGTGATCGGCGGCCTGCCGGTCTCGCGGCTCTTGCCCGAAGCGGGGCTCGACGATTGCATCGTTGTCGCCAGCACCGAGACCAATACCGATGACGACCGCGCGGCTTACGCCAACGCGCTGGCCGGTTGCCTGGCGATGGAGCGTCAAGAGAGGGCAGGCGCATGAACATGCAAGGCCGCCCGACCCGCCCGGAGACGGCCGCCTCGGCGGCGGGTCAGACCTTCACCGGCAACCGGGCGCTCGACATGGAGGAGGCGCTGATCTTCGAGAGCGGGCGCTTCGATGCGACCGGCGTCGACATCGAGGAGCCGGCGCCGTTCGAGTCGAGACTCGGGCCGCACGCGCGCCAGAGCGAAATCGAATTGCCCGGCCTCGCCGAGCCCGAGGCCATCCGCCATTACGTGCGTCTGTCGCGCAACAATTACTCGATCGACGCAGGACTCTATCCGCTGGGCTCGTGCACGATGAAGCACAATCCCCGCCTCAACGAGAAAATGGCGCGGCTTGCCGGATTCGCCGATGTCCATCCGCTTCAGCCGGTCTCGACAGCGCAGGGAGCGCTCGAACTCATCGAAGCCCTGACCGGCGCGCTCATGACGATGACGGGCATGGAGGCCATCGCCATGTCGCCCAAGGCCGGCGCGCATGGCGAGCTCTGCGGCATGATGGCGATCAAGACGGCGATCGAGGCGCGAGGGGAGGGGGAGACGCGGCGGGTCGTGCTGGTTCCGGATTCCGCCCATGGCACGAATCCGGCGACCGCGGCGCTGATCGGCTATTCGGTGCGTTCCATACCGGCGAGCGCGGATGGAATCGTCAGCGCCGACGCGGTCAAGGGCGCGCTCGCGCCCGATGCGGCGGCGATCATGCTGACCAATCCCAACACCTGTGGCCTCTTCGAGCGCGAGATCGTCGCCATCGCCGAGGCGGTCCATGAGGCTGGGGCTTATTTCTATTGCGACGGAGCGAACTTCAACGCCATCGTCGGCAAGACGCGTCCGGGCGATCTCGGCGTCGACGCCATGCATATCAACCTGCACAAGACGTTCTCGACGCCGCATGGCGGCGGCGGGCCGGGCGCGGGGCCGGTCGCCCTGTCGGCGCGGCTTGCGCCGTACGCGCCGGTCCCGTTCGTTGTGCGCGAGGGCGGAGCGCTTCGGCTGGTCGAGCACGCTAAAGCGCGAGAATCGTTCGGGCGAATGTGCGCCTTCCACGGGCAGATGGGGATGTTCGTGCGCGCGCTCAGCTTCATTCTGTCGCATGGAGCGGATGGGCTGAGGCAAGCGTCGGAAGACGCGGTCCTGTCCGCCAATTACATCCGCGCCTCTCTCAACGACGTGGTGAGCGCGCCGTTCGGCGATAGCCCCTGCATGCACGAGGTTCTGTTCGACGACCGCTGGCTCAAGGATACCGGGCTCACGACCCTCGACTTCGCCAAGGCGATGATCGACGAGGGCTATCACCCGATGACGGTCTATTTTCCGCTCATCGTGCATGGGGCGATGCTAATCGAGCCGACCGAGTCCGAATCCAAGGCCAGCCTCGACCTGTTCGTCATGACCCTGCGCGATCTCGCTCTTGCCGTGAAGGCGGGGAAGAGCGAGCGGTTCCTGGCGGCGCCGGTCCACAGCCCCCGAAGGCGTCTCGACGAAACCCGCGCCGCCCGGCAGCCGGTCCTGCGCTGGACAAAGCCGGCGCCCCTCTGACGCCCGGGGGACGCGGCGCTCTCTTCCCGATGGCGCCGATATGGCGCTAGACTGCTGGCGGCCGATCCGGGCCCGCTCGCGCCAGAGGACTGAGCCCTCATGTCATCCGGTCTGATCCGTTTCGTCGTTGCGGGCTTTCTTGGCCTCGCGGGCGTTCTCGCCTCTCAGGCGAGTCCAGCCCAGGAGGCCAAGCCCGCGACGCCGGCGCCGGCGGCTCAAGCGCCTGCAGCGCCGTCGCCCGCGCCGGCCGCTCCCGAGGGTCAGAAGCCGGCCGAGCAGGCTTCGCCGCCGGGCAGCGACGCTTCGACGGGCGAGACCGTCGATCTTCCTGCGCGCCCGTTCGCCTATGCCGAAGGCAAGGCTGACAAGGACGAAATCTACACAGCCATTCTCGCTTCGCTCGCCGTCGTCAAGGGCGACATGGACAAGGCGGATCTCAAGCCGGTCGGTCGGCCGCTCGCCGTTTTCGTCAGCTCCGACGACACTGGCTTCACCTACCACGCAGGCTATCCGATTGCCGCGGCGCCGGAGGGCAAATCGAGCCTCAGCGACACGGTCAAGATCGGTCAGACGCCGAGCGGCAAGGCGATGCGGTTTGAGCATGACGGCGCCTACGGCGACATCGACGCCACCTATGACGCCATCACCGCCTATCTCGACGACAAGGGAATCGAGGCGCAGGATGAGTTTGTCGAGGAATACCTGAACGACGTGAAGGATCCGGGCGATCCGGCGCTGCAAGTCAATATCTATGTGTTGCTGAAATAGGGTCGGGCGTCTCGAGGGGAGCGGTCATGGCGCCAGTCTGCTTCGTCGTGATGGGGTTCGGCAAGAAGACCGACCTGGCGACGGGGCGCGAACTCGATCTCGACAAGAGCTACCACAGCATCATCAAGCCGGCGGTTCAGGCCGCGGGCTATCAGTGCATCCGGGCGGACGAGGTCCAGCAATCGGGCATGATCGACGTTCCGATGTACAAGCTCCTTTACGAGGCGGAGCTTGTCGTCGCCGATCTGTCGACGACCAATCCGAACGCCATCTTCGAACTGGGGGTCCGGCATGCGCTTAAACCCCGGTCGACGATCATCATCGCGGAAAGCAAGTTCACCATTCCGTTCGACGCCACCCACATCGCGGTCCGCCGCTACGAGCATCTCGGATCGGGCATCGACTATGACGAGGCGATCCGGATGCGGAAGGTGCTGACGGATCTGATCGCCGCGCTTCCGGGCAACGACGATCCCGACAGCCCGGTCTACACGATTTTGCCGCGCCTTAATGCGCCGACCATGATCGAAGCGGCGGCCCCCGCGGTCCTGACGGGGCCCGGCGGCGCCGCAAGGGCCGCGGTCGTTGGCGGCGCCATGTCAGATGGGACGCATCCGGCCGCCGAGAGCTACGCGAGCGAGGTGCAGACCGCGCGCGAGGCGCTCAACGCGGGCGCGTTCGCCTTGGCGAAGAAGCTGTTTTGGGCGATCTACAAGGATCAGACAGCGCCTGGCGCGGATGAGAAGCCGAAGCCTGCGCGCCCGTTCGTGGTCCAGCAGCTGGCGCTTGCGACCTACAAGGCCGGCGAGTCGGAGGCCAAGACGGGCGGTCCGGAGAAGGCCCTCGCTGGCTATGCCGAAGCCGAAAACCTTCTTGGCGGACTCGATGTCGAGACCACAAACGATCCTGAGACGCTCGGCCTGTGGAGCGCGATCCACAAACGGCGAGCCGAAACGCCGGGCCGGACCGTGGAGGAGCAGAAGGCGGATGTCGACAAGGCGGTCGGCGCCGCCGAACGCGGATTCATCATCAAGCGCGACACCTACAATGGGACGAATCTTGCCTACCTGTTGAATTTGCGAGCGTCGCTGTCGTCCGGCGACGATCGGATCGCCGACAATGTCTCCGCGGATCGGGTTCGGAAGATGGTCGTCAAGATCGTTGACGAACGGCTTGCCAGTCTGGAATCGCAAAAGGTCGATCCGGCGGAAGCGAGGCCGCTCGACGAGGAGCGCTACTGGATCGCCGCGACAAAGGCGGAATCGCTGGTCGCGCTTGGCGATCCCTCCGGGCCCGGCCTCATGCAGGCCACGACGGCCAGCGCCCCCGCAGCCTGGATGGCGGATACGACGCGAGGCCAGATGGACAAGCTCAAGGCGTTGCTGGCCAAGGCGAAGGGTTGAAAATCGAGCGCCTTACTGCGCGGCCTCCGTCTCGGCTGTGAGCGCCGCCGCGCCGGTCTCGAATTGCAGCCGCGCAAGGCGAGCGTAAAGTCCGTTCGCCGCCATGAGCGAGGCGTGCGTGCCCTCTTCGACCAATTGCCCCGCCTCGATGACGAGGATGCGGTCAGCGTTGACGATCGTCGCCAGCCTGTGGGCGATGACCAGGGTCGAGCGGCCCTTCATCAGCGTCTCCAGCGCGCCCTGGACCAGGGTTTCGCTTTCGGCGTCGAGCGCCGAGGTCGCCTCGTCCAGGAGCAGGACCGGCGCG
>DATGHB010000185.1:0-4167 GCA_035308265.1 Roseiarcus sp. | reverse complement strand
TCGATCATTCTGAAGTGGCTTCAGACCGAATATGGCGCCGAGGTCATCACCTTCACCGCCGACCTCGGCCAGGGCGAGGAGCTCGAGCCGGCGCGCAAGAAGGCCGAACTGCTCGGCGTCAAGCCGCAGAACATCTTCATCGAGGATGTGCGCGAGGAATTCGTGCGCGACTACGTGTTCCCGATGTTCCGCGCCAACGCGCAATACGAGGGGCAATATCTGCTCGGGACCTCGATCGCGCGGCCGCTCATCGCCAAGCGCCTGGTCGAGATCGCCCATGAAACGGGCGCGGACGCGATTTCCCACGGCTCGACCGGCAAGGGCAACGACCAGGTTCGCTACGAATTGTCGGCCTACGCGCTCGATCCCGACATCAGGATCATCGCGCCGTGGCGCGAATGGGAGTTCGCCTCCCGCACCGCTCTGCTTGCGTTCGCGGAGCAGCACCAGATTCCGATCGCCAAGGACAAACGGGGCGAGGCGCCGTTCTCGATCGACGCCAATCTCCTGCACTGCTCCTCGGAGGGCAAGGTGCTCGAGGACCCGGCCGAGGAGACGCCCCATTACGTCTATTCGCGCACCGTCGATCCCGAGGACGCGCCCGACAAGCCGACCGTCATCGAGATCGCGTTCGAGAAAGGCGATCCGGTCGCGATCGGCGGCAAGCGCATGAGCCCGGCGACCTTGCTCGCCGCCCTCAACAAGCTCGGCCACGACAATGGGATCGGCCGGCTCGACCTGGTCGAGAACCGCTTCGTCGGCATGAAATCGCGCGGCATGTACGAGACGCCCGGCGGCACGATCCTGCTCGCCGCGCACCGGGCCATCGAATCGATCACGCTCGACCGCGGCGCGGCCCACCTCAAGGACGAGCTGATGCCGAAATACGCCGAGCTCATCTACAACGGCTTCTGGTTCTCGCCCGAGCGCGAGCTGTTGCAGGTCCTCATCGACAGGAGCCAGGAGATGGTTTCGGGGACCGCGCGGCTCAAGCTCTACAAGGGCGGCGTCCATGTGATCGGCCGCACGAGCCCCCATTCGCTCTACGACCAGGACCTCGTCACCTTCGAGGAAGGCGCGGTGGCTTATGACCACAACGACGCCTCGGGCTTCATCAAGCTCAACGCGCTGCGGTTGAGAACGCTGGCGAAGCGGAAGCAGAAGGCGGCGGCGAAGTGACCGCCTCATCCGGACCTCGTTTAAAGCCGCGTCGTCTCACTTCAGGCTGACCCCCTTCGCTTTCGCCGCCGCCGCGACGAATTTCATCGTCTGTCCGAATGCATTTTCAAGCGGCTCGGCGGTCGCGCGATCGGAAATCTCGGCGAAGCGTGCGGCGATCGTCTCCGGCGTGCGCTCGCCCTCGTCGAGATAGACGCCGGGCGTCTCGCTGATATGGGTCACCGCGAACACGCCGGCGCCCGCGCCCAGAATGACGCGCGAGGGCGCGTTCTCGCTCACGAGAAAGAGCACGCCAGGGGCCACCGCTTCCGGCGCCATGAGTTCGGCGGCGACCGGCGGCAGCAAGCCTTCGGTCATCGCGGTCAGCGCCGTCGGCGCGAGCACGTTGACGCGGATGTCGTGCTTCAAGCCTTCGAGATGGAGCACGTTCATGAGCCCGATCATCCCCGCCTTCGCCGCGCCATAGTTCGCCTGGCCGAAATTGCCGTAGATGCCGGAGGCCGAGGAGGTGAGCACGATGCGCCCGTAAGCGCGCTCGCGCATGCCGGCCCACACCGCCTTCGTGCAATTGGCCGAGCCGATGAGATGCACGCGGAGCACGAATTCGAAATCCGCCATCTCCATTTTCGCGAAGGTCTTGTCGCGCAGGACGCCAGCGTTGTTGACGAGAATGTCGACGCGGCCCCATGTCCTTTCCGCGCGCGCCGCCATGGCGGAGACCTGATCGAAATCGGCGACGTCGGCCGGGTCGGCGATCGCGGTCCCGCCGCCTGCCCGAATTTCCTCCACGACGCTCAGCGCATTGTCGGACGGGGCGCCGTTCCGGCCGAGGTCGTTGACGACGACCTTCGCCCCACGCGCCGCGAGCGCCTTGGCGTGCGAGCGTCCGAGGCCGGAGCCGGCGCCGGTGACGATGGCCACCCTGCCGTGAAACTGGATCGTCATGACGCTCTCCTGTCCCGTGCATTCTCTCCCTGAAACCCCTTCTATCGCCGCTTCTCGCCGATGCAACGTTCGCTCCCTGTTACACAGGCGTCATATTTTCGCGTCAAAGACCGGCCTGGCGGGGAAATGCGTGACCTGTCGACGATTCGCTCATGCGAAGCCGTGTCCATGGCTGGAAAAACCGGAAGCGACCTCGAAGACCTTCGCGCCTTGCTCGCCGAAGTCAAAGCGCTGCGCGAGGACGTCGAGCGCAGAGGCGCGGCGCTCCGAAGCGCGTGGGGCGTTGGCGCGGACAGGGCAAAGCTCGCGCCTCGAGTTCTCAATCTTTCCCATTGCCTCGCGCTCGGCGAGCACGACTTGACCAGCCTCGAGGACCGGCTGTCGGCGCGGGGTCTCTGTTCGCTCGGCCGCGGCGACAGTCACGTGGAGCTTGCGCTCGATACGCTGATTGCCACGCTCAGGCGCCTGACCGGCGAATCGAGCGCTCCCTATCCGGCCCCGGCGATGGCGAGAGCGGGCGTGGCGGAACTGGAGGCGGAGGCCGACCTGCTGTTCGGCAAACGGCGGAAAGGCGCGCGCGCCCGGGTGATGGCGACGCTGCCGGCCGAAGCTGCGGCGGCGCCCGATTTCGTCAACAATCTCCTCAACTCCGGCATGGACTGCGCGCGCATCAATTGCGCCCACGACGACGCCGAAATATGGGGGCAAATGATCATGCATGTGCGCGCCGCGGCGGCGCAGCTCGAGCGTCCGTGCCCGGTCATGATGGACCTCGCCGGCCCGAAGTGCCGCATCCTCAGGGTCAAGGCGCCGCCGAAAACGCGCCTGATGCGCGGCGACCGGCTCGTCCTCATCGACGAACTGCGCGAGAAGGTGAAGGAGCCGATCGCCTTCTCGCTCAATTTTCCCGAGCTGGTCGACCAGCTCGCCGTCGGCGCCGACCTGTTCATCGACGGCGGCAGAGCGGCGGCGCGGGTCGTCTCCAGGGGCGCCGGCCGGGCCGAGATCGAGGTTTACGCCGCGCGCGAGAAGGGGGTCAGGCTGAAGCCCGGCAAGGCCGTCAGTTTTCCGGGAACCGAGCTCGATCTGCCGCCGCTGACCTCGAAGGACTTTCGCGACCTCGACTTCATCGCCGAGCATGCCGACCTGATCGGCTATTCGTTCGTGCAGCGGGTCGACGACATCGAGCTTCTGCAGGACCATCTGGTGGCGCGCGCGCCCAGGCGCGCGCCCCCGGGCCTGGTGCTCAAGATCGAGACGACGCTCGCGGCCCGCAATCTTCCGTCCCTCATTTTGCAATCGGCGGCGCACAATCCGACCGCGGTGATGATCGCGCGCGGCGGCCTCGGAGCCGAGCTCGGCTTCATGAGGCTCGCCGAAATGCAGGAGGAGATCCTGGCGCTCAGCGCGGCCGCGCGCACGCCGGTGGTGTGGGCGGCGCAGGCGCTGGACAATTTCGTGCGCGAGGGCGTCACGAGCGGACCGCGGATGACCGACGCTGCGGCGGCGCCAGGCGCCGATTGCGTGATGCTCGACGCGAGCCCCTATCTCGCCGAGGGCGTCGCTTTCCTGCGCGACGCGCTCGTTCGCATCGATCGCCGCCGCGACGGGAAATTCGCGCCGCTCGCGTCGCTGAAGGCGCGGGCCTGAACGCTTGGCCGCGCGCCGGTAGGACGCGCGGGTCCAGGGCTAATCGCTCAGCCTTGCAGGATTCCTCCGGACGGCTCCCAGCTCGTTCCGTTGAAAGTCAAGAGCTGCAACTGGCGAATGGGGTCGTAAACGTCGGGAGAGGTGTTGATCGTGATGCCCGGAATCAGGAGCGGCGCCGCGAATTTGTTGAGGTTCGCCGCCTGTTTCATCACGTTTTCTCGCGACAGGTCGCTTCCGCACTGTTTGAGCACCTGGATCATCGTCGCCGCGGCGCCGAACGCGTAGGCCGCATTGGCGTCGATGTACTGGGCTGCCGACATGTATTTGTCGGTGAAGGCCTTCCATGCCTTGACCTCCGGGTTGTCTTTGTAGCGCGGGTCGGTGACGTCGAGG
>DATGHB010000184.1:0-9017 GCA_035308265.1 Roseiarcus sp. | reverse complement strand
TCTCACCAGTGTCGCCGACTGTCGCAACGTGGTGGCGAAGGCGGACGAGCGGTTCGGCCGCGTCGACGCGCTGGTCAACGCCGCCGCGCTAACCGATCGCGGCAATATCTTCGACACCACCGAGGAGCGCTACAACGAGATCTTTGACGCGAACGTGCGCGGGCCGTTCTTTCTGATTCAGGAGAGCGTGCGGATCATGCGCCGGGAGAAGATCGCGGGCTCGATCGTCAACATCCAGTCGATGTCGGCCCACGGCGGCCAGCCGTTCAACATCGCCTACTGCGCCTCCAAGGGCGCGCTCGCCACGCTCACCCGCAACGTCGCCCATTCGCTGCTCAAGTTCCGCATCCGCGTGAATGGACTCAACATCGGCTGGATGGCGACGCCAGGCGAGGACCGGATCCAGAAGACCTACCACGGCGCCAAGGACGGCTGGCTCGATGAGGCCGTCAAGGCCAAGCCTTTCGGCCGTTTGATCGATCCCAAGGAAGTCGCGCGCGCCTGCGCTTATCTCTGCTCCGACGAATCCGGGTTGATGACCGGGTCGAACATCGATTTTGACCAGAACGTCGTCGGGACCAGCGACCCGCCGCTCGAACCTTGAGCCAGTCCGCCGCCATGGCGCCCAACCCCCGCCTCGACGTCATCGCCATCGGCCGCTCGTCGGTCGACCTTTACGGCGCGCAGGTCGGCGGGCGCCTCGAGGACATGGCGACGTTCGTGAAGGCGGTCGGCGGCTGCCCGACCAACATCGCCATCGGCACGGCGCGGCTCGGCTTGAAGAGCGGCCTCATCACCCGCGTCGGCGACGAGCACATGGGCCGCTTCATCCGCGAGCAGTGCGCGCGCGAAGGCGTCGACGTCTCCGGAATCCGCACCGATCCGGTCCGGCTCACCTCGCTGGTCCTGCTCGGCATCCGCGACGAAAAGACCTTCCCGCTCATCTTCTATCGCGACAATTGCGCCGACAGCGCGCTCGACGAGAGCGACATCGACCCTGCTTATATCGAAAGCGCCAAGGCGGTGCTGGTCAGCGGCACCCATTTCGCGCGGCCCAACACGGCCGCCGCGCAGATGAAGGCGATGCGCATCGCCAGCGCCGCCGGCCGCAGGATCGTGTTCGACATCGATTACCGGCCGAACTTGTGGGGGCTCGCCGGCCATGGCGCAGGCGAGGAGCGCTACATCAAGTCGGGCGAGGTCACGAAGAGTCTGAGCCCGATCCTGCCGCAATGCGATCTCATCGTCGGCACCGAGGAGGAGATGATGATCGCGGGCGGCGCGGACGACCCGCTCGCGGCGCTGAGAGCCGTGCGCGCTGTAAGTTCAGCGACGCTGGTGCTCAAGCGCGGGCCGATGGGCTGCGTCGTGTTCCCCGGCGCGATTCCCGATTCGCTCGATCAGGGCGTCAAGGGGCCGGGCTTTCCGGTCGAAGTCTATAACGTGCTCGGCGCCGGCGACGCCTTCATGTCCGGCTTCCTGCGCGGCTGGCTGCGCGACGAGCCGCTCGAAACCTGCTGCGCCTATGCCAACGCCAACGGCGCCTTCGCCGTCTCGCGCCTCCTCTGTTCGGCCGAGTACCCGACTTGGGCCGAGCTCAGCCGCTTTCTCGAAACCGGCTCGCCCCATCGGGCTTTGCGCCGCGACGAAACGCTCAATCACATCCACTGGGCGACGACGCGCCGCCCGGCGCCGCCCACAATCATGGCGCTCGCCATCGACCATCGCGCGCAACTCGAGAAGATCGCCGACGACGCCGGGGCGCCCCGCGAGCGCATCGGCGCCTTCAAGCTGCTCGCGGTCGACGCGGCCGCCTCCGTCGCGGCGGGTCGGCCCGGCTACGGCATGCTGCTCGACGGCAAATACGGTCGCGAGGCTTTGTTCCGCGCCGTCGATCACGGCTTCTGGATCGGTCGGCCGGTCGAGGCGCCCGGTTCCCGCCCGCTCGAATTCGAATTCGGCGGCTCGCTCGGCGTGAAGCTCGTCGAGTGGCCGGTCGTGCACACCATCAAGTGCCTGTGCTTCTATCACCCCGATGATCCGCAGGAGTTAAGGGCGCGGCAGGAACGCGAGCTCCTCCGCCTCCACGACGCGGCGCGCACGCTCGAGCGCGAACTCCTGATCGAGATCATCGCGAGCAAGCATGGGGCCGTCGACGATCGCACGACTGCCCGCGTCCTCGAGCGGCTCTACGAGATCGGAATCCAACCAGACTGGTGGAAGCTGGAGGGCCAGCCGAGCGCGCAGGCGTGGCGCAACATCGAGCGGGCGGTATGCACGGTTGATCCGTTTTGCCGCGGAATCATGCTGCTTGGGCTCGAGGCGCCGGAAAAGGATCTGGCCAAGGCGTTCGCGCTGGCGCGCGATTGTAGCCTGGTCAGGGGCTTTGCGGTCGGGCGGACGATCTTCGTTGAGCCGGCGGTCGAGTGGTTCGCCGGTCGCATCGATGACCGCGAGGCCATCGATCGCATGGCCGGCGCCTTTGCGCGCCTGTGCGATCTGTGGCGCAGCGCAAGCGCCCCCTTTGATACGCCAACGCGGGATCAGAACTCCGTGACGCGCCATACAATGAACGAAACGGGAGGTCATGCGCCATGACAACGATCCGGCTGACCGCCGCCCAGGCGATGGTTCGCTTCCTCGCCGCCCAGCGCGTCGAGATCGACGGGCGCAAGCAGCGCCTCATCGAGGGCGTGTTCGCGATCTTCGGCCATGGCAACGTGGCGGGGATGGGCGAGGCGCTCTACGCCTCGCGCGATGAGCTCCCGACGTATCGCGCCCATAACGAGCAGGCGATGGCGCATGCCGCGATCGCCTTCGCCAAGGCCTCGCGCCGGAGGCGGATGATGGCCTGCACCACCTCGATCGGCCCGGGCGCGACCAACATGGTCACCGCCGCCGCGGTCGCGCATGTCAACCGCCTGCCGGTGCTGCTCATCCCGGGCGATGTGTTCGCCAATCGCAGGCCCGATCCGGTTCTCCAGCAGGTCGAGGACTTCGGCGACGGAACGGTGAGCGCCAACGACTGCTTCAAGCCGGTGTCGCGGTATTTCGACCGCATCGCACGCCCGGAGCAGATCGTGCCGGCGCTCAACCGCGCGGTCTCGGTCCTGACCGATCCGGCCGAGTGTGGACCGGTGACGCTGGCCTTCTGCCAGGACGTGCAGACCGAGGCCTATGACTATCCGGCAAGCTTCTTCGAGGAGCGCCTGCATCGTTTGCGCCGCCCTGCGCCCGACCCGCGCGAGATCGACGAAGCGGCGGCGGTCTTGAAGAAGGCGAAGAAGCCGTTCGTGATCTCAGGCGGCGGCGTCCTTTATTCTGGGGCCGAGCGCGAGTTGATCGCCTTTTGCGAGAAGCGCGGAATTCCAGTCGCCGAGACGCAGGCGGGCAAGTCCGCGACGCCGGCCGATCATGCGCTCAGCCTGGGCGCGGTCGGCGTCACCGGGACCGGCGCGGCCAACGCGCTCGCGGCTGAGGCCGATGTGGTTCTTGGCGTGGGCACGCGCTTCGCCGACTTCACCACCGGCTCCTGGGCTTTGTTCAAGAACCCCAACCGGCGGCTGATCGGCGTCAACGTGCAGCCGTTCGATGCGGTGAAGCACAACGCGCTGTCCGTCGTCGGCGACGCGCGGGCGGCGCTCGCCGCGCTCGATTCCAAGCTCGACGCCTGGAAAGCGCCGCGCGCCTGGAGCGACGCAGCCGCGAAGGCCAAGGGCGAATGGGAGGCGACCGCGGCCCGCTACACCGCGCCGACCAACGCGCCCGCGCCGACCGACGCCGAAGTCCTCGGCGCGCTCATGCGCTCTGGCGACAAGACCGACGTCATTGTCTGCGCCGCTGGCGGCCTGCCCGGCGAATTGCACAAACTATGGCGGCCGGGAGCGCCGCTCGGCTACCATGTCGAATACGGCTATTCGTGCATGGGCTACGAGATCGCGGGGGGGATCGGCGTCAAGATGGCCCTGCCGGACCGCGAAGTGGCGGTCGTCGTCGGCGACGGCTCGTATCTGATGATGAATTCGGAGATCGCCACCTCCGTGATGCTGGGCACGAAGCTCATCATTGTGATCAACGACAATCGCGGCTTTGGCTGCATCAACCGGCTGCAACAGGCGACCGGCGGCGCGCCGTTCAACAATCTCTTGCGCGACGCGCGACACGAAGCGCTGCCGGACATCGACTTCGTCGCTCACGCGCGCTCGCTCGGGGCTGAAGCGGTGAAGGTCAAGTCGATCGCGGAGCTCGAGGCGGCGTTCGGACATGCGCGCGCGGCGAAATCCACCCAGGCGATCGTCATCGAGACCGATCCCGTCGGATCGACCGACGCGGGCGGCTTCTGGTGGGACGTCGCCGTGCCGGCAGTCTCCGAGCGGACGCAAGTCGGCGCCGCGCGGCGCGCTTATGACGAGGCGCGGAAGCTGCAGCGGGTCGGAGACTAGCCATGAGCATTCGCATCGGCGCCAACCCGATCGGCTGGAGCAACGACGACCTTCAGGAAATCGGCGGCTCGACCCCGCTCGAAACCTGCCTCGCCGAGGCCAGGCAAGCGGGCGCGGCCGGCATGGAGAAGGGCCACAAGATGCCGGTCGACGGCGCCGCGCTGAAGGACAAGCTCGCCGAGTTTGGCCTCGTCTTCGTCGGCGGCTGGCATTCGGCCGAACTCCTCAAGCGCTCGGCGCGCGAGGAGTTCAGGTTCGCGAAATCGCATATCGCCATGACCAAGGGCGCCGGAGCGAACATCGTCATTGTCGCCGAAACCTCGAACGCCATCCACGGCGACCGCTCAAAACCTCTTTCCGAGCGCCCGCGCCTTCACAAGGACGACTGGGCCGCATACGGCGCGAAACTGACCGAATTCGCCGAGCGGCTCGCCGACGAGGGGCTCAAGCTCTGCTACCATCACCACATGGGTACGATCGTCCAGTCGGAGCGCGACATCGACGCGCTGATGGCCCACACCAGGGCGCCCGTACATTTGCTGCTCGACACCGGCCACGCGCGCTGGGGCGGCGCCGATCCGGCGGGGCTCGCGCGCGCCTATCGTTCGCGCATCGGCCATGTGCACTGCAAGGACGTGCGCGAAAGGACAATGCGCGAATCGAACGCCGGCGACTCGAGCTTCCTCGACTCGATTCTGGGGGCCGGCAAGGAGCTCGGGGTCTATACCGTGCCGGGCGACGGCTCGATCGACTACGCTTCGGTGTTCGATGAGCTTAAAGGCTATTCCGGCTGGGTCGTGCTTGAGGCCGAGCAGGACCCGAAGAAGGCGCCCGCGCTGCCTTACGCCAAAAAGGGCGTCGCGCACATCCGCGCCGCGCTGAAGGAAGCGGGGTTGGGATAATCTCCGCTCTCCCTTTGGGAGAGGGGCTAGGGGTGAGGGAGGCTTGCATCGTGGCGCAATCGAAATTGCTCGTTCATGCCCAAGGCCGCGCCGCTGACGGCGTTAGCCATCGCATCACCCCGACCAGCGCCGGCTGGCGCTATGTCGGCTTCGAGACGCGGACGCTCAAGCAAGGCGCGACGTCTAGGCTCGATACAGGGACTGACGAGGTCTGCATCGTGATCCTCTCGGGCAAAGCGCGCGTGAAAGCGGACGGCTTCGATTCCGGAATCATCGGCGAGCGCGGAAGCGTGTTCGACGGGCTGCCGTGGTCCGTCTACCTGCCTCCGCATAGCGCGGCGGCGATCGAGGCGGCATCAGATTGCGAGCTCGCGCTCTGCTCGGCGCCGGCGAGCGGGAAATTCAAGGCCCGCGTCATCAAGCCCGCCGACGTCGGCACGCTCACCCGCGGATCGGGCACGAACGCGCGCTTCATCCGCAACGTCCTGCCCGAGGACGCGGAAGCGGAGAGCGTGCTGGTGGTCGAGGTCATCACGCCGGGCGGGCACTGGTCGAGCTATCCGCCACACAAGCACGATCGCGACGCGCTGCCGGACGAATCCTATCTCGAGGAGACCTATTATCACCGCTTAAAACCTGCCCAGGGCTTCGCCTTCCAGCGCGTCTACACCGAGGACGGCTCGCTCGACGAGGCGCTAACGGTCAGGGACGGCGACGTCGTGCTGGTCCCGCGCGGCTACCATCCGGTCGGCGCGCCGCATGGCTACGATCTCTACTATCTCAACGTGATGGCCGGGCCGAAGCGCGTCTGGCGCTTTTACAACGATCCGGCCCACGAGTGGCTGATGAAAGCGCCGGCTGAGTGACGCGATGACCGAAGCCATCGCAGAAGGAGCGAAGCCCCAGCGCGTGCTGGTCGTCGGCCTCGGCACGATGGGCCTGAGCCACGCGCGCGCCTATCAGGCGATCGACGGATTCGAGCTCGTGGGCTTCTGCACCCGCAACGCCTTGGGCCGCGCCGATCTCGACCGGGAGTTTCCCGGTCTGCCGCGCTTCGAGCGCTTGACCGAAGCGCTCACCGCGCTCAAGCCCGACGCGGTCGCCATCGCAACCTATACCGAACACCACGCGCCGATGGCGCTCGAGGCGCTTCAAGCGGGCGCGCATGTCTTCTGTGAAAAGCCGCTTGCGGATTCGCTCGCAGCAGCCGAAAAGGTCGTCGCCGCGGCGCGCAAGGCGAACAAGGCTCTGCTCATCGGCTATATCCTGCGCGTCCATCCTTCGTGGACGCGCTTTATCGAGATCGGCCGCACGCTCGGCAAACCGCTGGTCATGCGGATGAACCTCAATCAGCAATCGTCGGGCTCGTTCTGGGAAGTGCATAAGGCCCTGATGCGCTCGACCTCGCCGATTGTCGACTGCGGCGTGCATTATGTCGACGTGATGTGCCAGGTGACGCGGGCGAAGCCGGTTCTCGTGCACGCGGTCGGCGCGCGCCTCACCAACGAGATTTCGCCTGCGATGGTCAACTACGGTCATCTCCATATCGCCTTCGACGACGGCTCGGTCGGCTGGTACGAGGCCGGCTGGGGTCCGATGATGAGCGAGACCGCCTTCTTCGTGAAGGACATGATCGGACCGAAAGGCTGTGTCTCGATTGTGGCGAAAGAGCAGGCCGACGCAGGGGTGAGTTCCGCCGATCACGCCACGCACGCGAAGACCAACGCGCTGCGCATCCACCACGCGACGCTGAAGCCCGACGGCTCGTTCGCGCAACCCGACGAAATCGAATCGACGCGCGACGAGCCCGGCCATCAGGACTTGTGCGACCGCGAGCAGCGCCTGTTTTTGAAGGCGATCCGCGGCGAGGCCGATCTTTCCGAGCATCATCGCGACGCGATCCATTCGCTGCGCATCGTCTTCGCCGCCGACGAGAGCATACGGACCGGCCAGGCGGTAAAGCTGTGACATCGTCCAGGTCGACGGCGGCGCTCACCCTCGCCGCGGAAGCCGCGCCGGACGAGGCGGCCGTTCGCGCCATCGAAGCGGGCCTGAACATTCATAGCGCCAGCATCGGCCTCAAAACCGACTGGTCGCCGCGTTGGATCATTGGCCGTGACGACGCCGGCTCGGTCCAGGCCGGGATCCGGTTCGTGCTGGCGTTCGACTGGCTGTTCGTGAATTGGCTCTGGGTCGCCGACTCCTATCGCAAGCGCGGGATCGGCTCCCAACTGATGGCTCAAGCGGAAGCGGCCGCCCGGGAGCAGGACTGCCGCGCCGCCTATCTCGACACGTTCACCTTTCAGGCGCCGAAATTCTATCAGCGGCTCGGCTACAGGGAATTCGGCCGGCTCGATGACTTTCCTCCCGGCCACGGGCGCATCTGGTTCACGAAGGCGCTCTGACCGTCGACGCCTTGGCAAAGCGTATGCGCGGAGGGGTTGCGCGGATTACCCTTGGGTCACCGCGCTCGATCACCCTCCGCCGGCCTAAGTCCATGACATCATTGGCGCACGCAACTTTGTGCGCGGGCGATTGGCCCTCGTTAGCCCCCACAACTCATTGCGTCTTTCCACGCGCCGCCACTGCGTAGAAATTTTCCACCCTGCCCTGCCGGGCGGCGTAGATGCGGTCGTTGAGATTGGTGACCACGCAAACGTGGTTGGGAATGACGCTGACCAGTTCGCCCACTTTCGGTCGCGTTGCGCCGCGAGGCACGCTTACATGACCGTGCTCCTCGCTCAAGCCCACGATCTCCCAATCCGGGTGCTCGACAATATGGCCGTAGCCCTGAAGGCCAAGCAGATCGGAGGACAGACTCTTGGATCCTGCGTCGATGACGCACCGGTCCGGCGCCCCGTGCGACACGACCCTCGCCTGAACCCTGAACGCGCAATCGGCCCACTCCCCGAAGGCGTAAATCTCGACAAGAGAGCGGTCGCTGTAGACGTAGGTTCCCGGACGATGCTCGGTTGCGACAGTCACTTCATGAGCGCTGTAGAGATCAGGCGTTCCTCCATTGCTCACCACCTCGACCGAAAGCCCGGAGCGCTTGCACAGGTCTACGGCCTCAGACAGCCATGCGTTGGTCTTGGCCATTGATCTTTTTGCCGGGTAGGTCATGAGGCCCCGGAACGCGAGTCCTTCAGCTCGATCGATCGTCTGCGCGAGCGCGGCGGCCTCGGCCGGCGTGGTCACGCCGCAACGGTGCGCCCCGGTGTCGCATTCGACCATGACCGGCAGGGTGAGGCCGGCGCGGGACATGGCCGCGGACAGCCCCTCGACCACGTCCGGCGAATCCGCGACCACCTTCATGTCGGCGCGATGGGCGAGAGCGATGAGGCGGTCGAGCTTGGTCTGACCGATGATGTTGTAGGTCAGGAGCACGTCCGTGACGCCAGCATCGACCATGACCTCGGCCTCGCCGAGCTTCTGGCAATTGACGCCCTTTGCGCCCAGCCGGATCTGCAGATGGGCGAACTCCGGAATCTTGTGGGTCTTGATGTGCGGCCGAAGGTTCTTCCGATGACGGTCGAGATAGGCCTGGGCGCGCCTCAAATTGTTTTCCATGACATCGAGATCGACCACCGCGCACGGGGTGTCGAGATCCTGGACCAGCATCCGCTCTTCCTCTTCCACTTCCGGCGCCGCCGCCGGGCGATCAAGCCATGAC
>DATGHB010000183.1:0-3748 GCA_035308265.1 Roseiarcus sp. | reverse complement strand
GCTTGTCGAAACACGCGTTTGCCTACAGGCCGGCTCTAGCGCTCAGGCCATGGAGCGCTCGATCCTCGATCCATACCGCCAGCGGGCCGTGCCGGGCTCGCCTCACAATCAACCCGGTACTCGGAAACGCCCAGATTTGTTGGGACTATAAGTAACACATAAGTCTATCCTACGCGCCCGCGACGCTTTGTTCCATGTATATGTGGTACATGATCAATATAGCAGTCTTTTCTTTGTAACCATAGGCGTCTCGCCGGTTTTCGCGGTTTCCAAACTCGTGTGCGGCCCGACCCCTCCTTCCACACACGAAATCCAATAGCCCTGAACGGGGTTTTCGCGGGCGAAACCGCAGGGACCAAGAAAACCCAAACCGAACCGGATGAGGGTCCGGGCCATGGCCGGGAAGCCCGCGCCTCAGTACTTCTGAATCCCCACCCACTGCTGATCGGAATAGCGCTCGCCGGCGGCGAAGCCGACCGGCAGGGCGCGCTCGATGGCGGCGAGTTCGGCTTCGGTCAGATCAATCTTGTCCGCGGCGGCGCACTCGTCGAGATGGCCGGCGGCGCGGGTTCCCGGGATCGGCACGACATGCGGCGCCCTGGCCAGCGTCCAGGCGATGGCGAGGGTCGCCGGCCTGAGTCCCCATGACCTGGCAAGAGCGACAAAGGCGTCGAGCCGGTCGCGATTGCGCCGCCAGTTGATGCCCTGGAAGCGCGGATTGACGCGGCGGAAATCCTTCTCGCCGAATGTCTCGACGTTCTGCAACAGGCCGGTCAAGGCGCCGCGTCCGAGCGGCGAGAAGGCGACCAGAATCGCGCTGATTTCCGCGCACGCCTGGATCAGTCCGAGTTCAGGACCACGCGTCCACAGCGAATATTCCGACTGGACGGCGGCGATCGGATGCGCAGCGTGAGCGCGCCTCAGCGTATCAGGCGCAACTTCGGAAAGGCCGATCGCGCCGATCGCGCCCGCTTCGACGAGCCGCGCCAATTCGCCGACCGTGTCTTCGATCGGAATCGATGGGTCGACGCGATGCACGTAGTAGAGGTCGATGTGGTCGACGCCGAGCCGCTTCAGCGAGCCGTCAAGGGCTTCGCGGATATGGGATGCGCTGTTGTCGAAGAAGCGCGCGCCCTTGTCGTTCCGGCGGATCGCGAACTTGGTCGCGAGCGTCACCTTTCCGCGGCGGCTTTTGTCTTCGGCAAGAAACCTGCCAATCAGGCGCTCGCAAAGCCCGTCGCCGTAGACGTTCGCCGTGTCCCAGAAATCGACGCCGAGCTCGAGCGCCCGCGCCATCGTCCGCATTGACTCGGCTTCGTTCGTCGGGCCGTAGAAGCCGCCGAAGCTCATCGCGCCGAAGCCGACGGCCGAAACCGTTCCATGCCGCCAAACGCGCCGCCGCATTGCTGAATCCCCGCGGAGGCCGTCACACTGTGATCAGCCGATCAAGACTAAAGCTTCGCCGCGGCCGCGCCCTCGATCGCGTCGGCGAGCGCGTGGGCGAGGCATCGGTAACCGAGGTCGCTCATGTGCAAGCCGTCGCCGGACAAGAGCGAGCCGAGCGCCTTCACGCCCTTCGCGCCCCATCGTTTCATCGTTGCGTACCGGCTCAGCACCGGGACCCGGTCCTTGGCCCCGACCGCGTCGACAATTTCCACATAGCGCTCGTAGCGCGCCGGGTCGGGACTCTTCAGGGTGAACTGGGGGTCAACAAGCATCAGGGGGACGCCCGCGGCCCGCGCGGCGGCGACGCCGCTTTCCAGGGTGGCGCGGAACAGCTTCTCGTCAACGCCGACGATTGCGTCGTTGGTGCCGACTTGCCAGATCACCAGCCGCGCCCAGCCGGATTTCAGCGCGCTCTTCAACCGTTCAAGGGTCTTTGCGGCGAGTTCGCCGCCGATCCCGGCATTCTTCACGTCGAAGTCGGCGCCGGTCCGCTGCTCGAGTTCCGCCTCGAGCCTGGCCGGATAGGCGTTGGCGGGCGAGGTCGCGCCGATCCCCTCGGTCGAAGACGAGCCGATCGCCAGAATGTCAAGCGGAGCGCCGGCCTTCGGAAAGGCGAGCACGGCGCCGTTGGCGTCGAACGCCGTGACTTCGGGACAGCCGACCTGGTTGGCTCGGGCCGCGTTCGGCGCCAAGGCCAAGGTCAGGATGACGATGAAGAGCGAAGCGCCCGCCAGGCGCGCGGGAGCGGCGGGGCGGCTGAACCGGCAACGCGGGCAGGGATGCTTCGGCACTCGATCCAGTGGGCGATGGCGAACAGGGCGGCGATCGACACAACCGTGTACGCGAGTCCCACCAACTGTGCAACCCCTGCTGAGGCATGGGGGGACGCAGCCACGAGCCCGGCCTGCCCGCAGGCGCTCAGGAGGCAGCCGGCGGCGAAAACCGGCAAGCTGTTGCGGCCAAGACCTTGAACAGCCTCGCCAACGGCGCTCCGGATCATCGGCGCGACGAACCGTCTCAACGTCGTTGTCGCGGCCGCGATCAGATAGGCCAAGGCGACGAAATGGACGAGGCGCGCCAATCCGAGATCCTGCTTGGCGACGTCGAGGTGCGCGGTCGCGGCGCCCCGGAGCCCCGGCGCAAGCCCGACCCCTTCGGTCACGATGAGCGCGGCGCCGGCGACCGTCGCGACGCTCAAGACGATAAGCCAGGGCGCCGGCCGCGGGAAGCCGTCGCGCCACAAAATCGCGGCGACGAGCCCAAGCGTGAAGATGAGCTGCCAGGCGATCGGATTGAAGAACCAGCCGCCGGGCTCGGGCCAATTGGGCAGGTTGATGCCGAAAATACGGGCAGCCGCATAGAGCCCGATCGAAACGGTCAAAGCGAGCACAGGGCCGCGCAATGAAAGCGCGAGTGCGACCGGCGCCCATAACATCAGCACGACATACAACGGCAGAATGTTGAAGTAGCCGAGCTGATGACTGAGGAGAGCGAGGCCCAAAAGACCGTTCGCCGGCGAGCCGAAGACAAAAGAGCGCCCGTGAGCTTCAATGAGGTCCGGGACGCCGCTCAACCAATAGGCGGCCCCGAACACGAGTAGCGCGGCCAAGGTCAGCGCGATATGCACGCCGTAAAGCTTGAGCGCCCGCCTGAGGCAGCCGCCGGCGACCGGCTCGATGCCGTATTTGTATGCTCTCGGCACATAGATGAGGCCGACCGACAGGCCGGACAGGAAGACGAACGCCTCGGCGCTGTCCGAAAGGCCGAAGTTCCTCGGAGTCCAATGTTCGAGCGGGTTGCCGGGAATGTGATCAATCAGGATCGCAATCAGCACGGCGCCCCGCCAGAAGTCGATGTCGCGGACGCGGCTTGCTCTCATCTCATACGCCTCGCCGCAAGAACGGCGCCACTCCTCAACCGGTTCCAACCAGACGCAATGGGAGACTCCTCTGCGCGGTCGCCGAACGCTGTCGCTGCACACTGTGGCTTTATAGTGGGCTCTCGTGCGGACGACGTTCACATTCATGACATCGAAGCGCGTCTCACCGCGATGTGAACGCAAGCCTGCCGCTTCCTTAACAACCGTTCATCCGGCTTCGATCAGCCGGGCGGCTTCGTCGCGCTCGAACAGGTAGAGCATGAGCCTCAGGCCGCGGTTCGCTTCGCCCCTCAGCCGCTCGTCGACTTTCAGCGCGGCTTCGGCCTCGGCGCGCGCCCGCGCTAGAAGGCCGGCATGGATATCGAGCTGGGCGAAGCGAAAGCCGGGCGCGCCGGCTTGGCGAGCGCCGAGCACGTCGCCCTC
>DATGHB010000182.1:0-8995 GCA_035308265.1 Roseiarcus sp. | reverse complement strand
CGCAGGTCACGATCATGGTCGCGCCGAGGATCATGTTGTTGCAGATCTTGGCCGATTGCCCCGCGCCCTCAGCCCCGCAATGGACGATGCGCTTGCCCATCTGTTCCAGGATCGGCTTCGCCCGCGCGAACGCCTCGTCCGAGCCGCCGCACATGAAGGTGAGGGTCCCGGCGGTCGCCCCGCCAACCCCGCCCGAGACCGGCGCGTCGAGGGTCAGCGCGCCCGCCGCCTGGCCCGCCTCGTGCGCTTTTCTTGCGCTCTCGACGTCGATGGTCGAGCAGTCGATGACGAGGGCGCCCTTGCGTGCGGCGGGGAGGAAGCCGGCGTGTGAGGCGAGCACGTGCTTCCCGGCCGGCAGCATGGTGACGATCGTGTCGGCTTCAGCGACCGCCTCGCGGGCGCTTGCCGCAATGGAGACGCCCGAGGCGCCGGCGGCCTGCTTCGTCGCCTCGACGAGGTCGAAGCCCGTGACCGCGTGGCCCGCCTTGACGAGATTGGCAGCCATCGGCCCGCCCATGTTGCCGAGACCGATGAAAGCGATTTTAGACATCTTCCCTCCCGAACCGCGGGCGCCGCCTCGGCTTTCACGCTCTGCGCCGCGCGCCAACGTCATTCGTGCATCGTTTAGCCGCTTCGATCCAGAGAAAGAACGCGTCCTCGTTATCTTGCCGCTCGACCAGAGAGCGGCGAACTTTCAGGCCCGCGTCGTCAAGACATCTCAGCGTTGCATCCTCGCTGCTGTGGCCGAAGAACATTGTCGCTCCAAGCCATTCGCCAATCCACTCTCCCGCCGCGCCAGCTGCGAAGCTTGCGACGAGAGTTCCACCCGGCTTTAGCCAGAGGGCCATCTTCGAAATCAAGGCGCCCTGCTGTGCCGGTGGGACGTGGGTGATCGAATAGAACGCTCCAATCGCGTCAAAGGAGGCGGCTTCAAACTCCACCTCGCACATATCCGCTTCAATGAATGTGGCGGCTGAAACGTTACGACGAGCTCGCGCAATCTGCTGCGCTGATCCATCTACCCCGACGACGAAGTGTCTGAGCGCGACAAGATCACGAGCAACTGGGATGCCGGCGCCGCAGCCGAGATCGAGGACTCTGCTACCTTCGGAAGGTAGACTGTCGATAAGGCGGCCAAGCCATTTTTGGCGAACGACAGAGACCCCGAACCGATCAAGATAGGCGTCTGCAATGTCATCATAACCTGCAGCGACCAAATGTCTGAGATTCGTATCTTGGGCTCGGCGCTCGTCTCGCGTCGCGCGCGCTGATTTGAGCCGCTTCAATTCTCGATCAGCCCGCGCGCGACGATCATGCGCATGATCTCGTTGGTGCCCTCGAGGATCTGGTGGACGCGCAGGTCGCGCACGATCTTTTCGACCCCGTAATCGGCGAGATAGCCGTAGCCTCCGAACAATTGCAGCGCGTCGTTGGCGGCGTTGAATCCGGCGTCGGTGGCGACCTGCTTCGCCTGGGCGCATAGCCGCGTGGCCTCCGGCGCCTTCTCATCGAGCGCGCTCGCCGCGCGCCACAGGATCGAGCGCGCCGTCTCGAGCGACGTCGCGATGTCGGCTGCGCGGAATTGCAGCGCCTGGAAGTCGGCGATGCGGCGGCCGAACGCCTTGCGCTCGCGCATATACGCAATGGCCTTGTCGAGCGCCGACTGCCCGCCGCCGATCGAGCAGGCGCCTATGTTGAGCCGTCCGCCGTCGAGTCCGGCCATGGCGATCTTGAAGCCGATCCCTTCCGCGCCGACCCGATTGGCGGCGGGCACGCGCACGCCCTCCAGGATCACCTGACGCGTCGGCTGCGCCCGCCAACCCATCTTCTTCTCTTTCGCCCCGAAACTCAGGCCCGGCGCGCCGTTCTCGATCAGGAACGCGGAAATCCCGTTTGCTCCGCCCTCGCCGGTGCGCGCCATGACCAGATAGAGGTCGCTTGCGCCGGCGCCGGAGATGAACTGCTTGACGCCGTCGAGCACGTAATCGTCGCCGTCCGGCCTTGCGCGCGTGGTCAGCGCCGCGGCGTCGGAACCGGCTCCGGGCTCGGTCAGGCAATAGCTGGCGATGAGCTCCATCGTCGCGAGGCGGGGCAGATAGCGGCGTTTGAGCTCGTCTGAGCCATAACCGTCGATGACCCAGGCGACCATGTTGTGGATTGACAGGAACGAGGCGACGCACGGGCAGCCGGTCGACAAAGCCTCGAAGATCAGCGCCGCGTCGAGACGGGTCATGCCGCTGCCGCCGTGCTCGGCGCCGACGTAGATCGCCGCCATGCCCAGCGCCGCCGCTTCCCGTAAGGTGTCGACAGGGAAATGCTCGGTCTCGTCCCAGCGAAGCGCATGGGGAGCGAGGCGCTCGTCGGCGAATGACTTCGCCATGTCGCGGACGGCGAACTGGTCTGCGGTCAAGGCGAACATGCGCTTGGGCGTCCTGCCTCGGTTCACCCGGGTCGATCCCGCCACACTGCCCGACGTTTGCGCCCGCCGCAATCGGCGGACTTGCGCCAGGCAGCGGCGGGTCCCGTCCCGCCGGCATTGATTTTCCGTCGAAGCCGGGGCAGACAGCGCGCCGGTCGTTCACGGCGGCGCCGAACCATCGATGGGACCTCGCTCTTATCTGCGATCAGCGCGCCGCCCTTGTCTCGGGCCGAAGGCGTCGAATGGAAGGAAGGGATCATGGTTCGTTTCGTTCGACTCCTGGCCGCCGCCGCGCTTGGGGCCGGCCTCGCGGCGCCGCCTGCCGCGATCGCCCAGACGGGGCCCTTGGAGGAGGGGCCGCTGACGACCGGACCGTTAGCGACCGGGCCGTCACAGACGACGCCCAAGAAGGCGAAGCCGCGCCGGACGGCGATGGAGAAGCGGGCGAAGCATCCGGCGCCGGCCGGCCGGCAGATCACCGTGCATGCAAGGCCCTCCTATCTGACCGCCGGCACACAGGTCCCCGTTGGCACCGTCGGCAACGGCTACGTTTACGGCACCTTCAACCAGCCGACCCCAATCGAGGGCACCTTCATGGGCATGCGCGGCCGGGAGAGGCTCACCGACCAGTTCAGCAACGCCGCGCCGGCCTGGACGCTGTTCAGGTTCTAGCTGGCGAGCGCCTCACGGCTTCACCCATTTGCCGTTGGCTTTCGACGACCGGACCGCGGCCTCGATGAAGGCGAGGCCTTTGACCCCGTCGTCGATGGTGGGGAAGTGCACCGACTTGAGCGGCTTCTTGCCCACCCGGGCGGCCTTGATGGCCAGCGCAACCTCCGAATAGATATTGGCGAAGCCCTCGAGATAACCTTCGGGGTGGCCCGGCGGCACGCGCGTCACCCGCGCCGCCGCCTCCCCCGAATCCGGGCCGCCGCGCGTGATGATGCGGGTCGATTTTTCGTACGGCGACCAGAAGACATGATTCGGATTGTCCTGCCGCCAGTGAAGACCGCCCTTGGTCCCGTAGACGCGCAGCATGAGGCCGTTTTCGTTGCCCGGCGCGACTTGGCTCGCCCAGATCGCCCCGCGCGCGCCATTGGCGTAGCGCAGCATGATCTGGGCGTTGTCGTCGAGCTTGCGCCCGGCGCCGAATGAGGTGAGCTCGGCGGCGAGCTCGGCGAGCTCGAGCCCGGTCACGTAGTCGGCGAGATTGTAGGCGTGGGTGCCGATGTCGCCGAGGGCGCCGCCCGCGCCCGAACGTTTCGGATCGACGCGCCATTCGGCCTGCTTGTTGCCGGCGTTCTCGGGCGCCCCCGCCAGCCAGTCCTGCGGATATTCCGCGTGAACGAGGCGGATCTCGCCGAGGTCGCCCGCGCGGACCATCTCACGCATGCGGCGCACCAGCGGGTAGCCGGTGTAATTGTGGGTCAACGCGAAGACGAGGCCCGATTTTTCGACAGCGGCGCGCATCTTTTTCGCTTCCGCGAGACTGACGGTCAGCGGCTTGTCGCAGATCACATGGACGCCGGCCTTGAGGAAGGCGTAGGTCGGTCCGGCGTGGACGTCGTTCGGGGTGACGATGGCGACCGCCTCGATCCCGTCGGCGCGCTTGCCCTCGGTCTTCGCCATGCTCTCGTAGTCGTCGTAGATCCGGTCCGCGGCGAGGCCGAGCGCCGCGCCCGAACGGCGCGCCTTCTCGGGCGTCGACGACAAGGCGCCGGCGACGACCTCGTAATGGTCGTCGATGCGGGAGGCGATGCGGTGGACGGCGCCGATAAAGGCCCCCTCGCCGCCGCCGACCATCCCCAGTTTGATCCTGCCGCCCTTCGCGGCGTCGCTACGCCCCTCGATCGCCATGCTCTACGTCTCCTCCCGTCGCGGCATGCTCGCACAGTCCCGGCGAATCGAGCAACGGGTCGCGCGGGCGACGGATTGGCGGGCGCGCGCTTACACAACCGTAACCTGGAGGCGCTAAAACAGGGGCGGGTCCGGATGATTGGGCCTTTCCGTCGCGTCATCGCCGGCCTTGAGCGCCCGGCGGCCCGCCATGATGGCCCGTCCGCGCGCGTCGATCGAAGGCTTAGCCCGAATGCTCCACGCGGAACGCGGACTTGCTAACCGGGTGAACTCCGCGGCGCCGCCGAGGCGCGCTGCGTCTCCCTCAGGCGCGCGCTCCCCGACGAGATCGGGCCCAAGATGAAAAGCTTGCTGTTCGTCGGATCGCAAGCCCGCGCCGGCTACGCTCTCGGCGCTGTCTTCGTCAGCGCTTTGGCGCTGACCGCGCTGGGGCCGTTTGTTCCGGACGAAGCGCTAAGCGCGTTGCGGGCCTTGATTCCGGGCGAAACACCGTTCCTTCAGCTTGTGCTGCTCGGCTGGCTCGGCGTCGCGCTCGGCCGTTTGACGATAAGGGCCGAGCCGGCCCCGGCTCCGCGCGGCGGGCAAGCCGTAACCCGCCAGGAGGAGGCCGCCAGGGAGGAAAAGGTCGATCGCATCCTGCGCCATATCTCAAAGATGCTTCAGGCCCATCTCAACGACAGCGAGAACTTTTCCGAGCGGCTTGACGGCGCCAACCAGCGCCTGTCGCGGCAAGAAACCGTTGGCCCGATCAAGGAGATCGTGCTGGCTCTCATCGAGGACAATCGCGACATGCGCGACAAGCTCTACAATGTCAGGAACGAGCTTGAGGAATCGCGCCTCCAGGTGGTCCAGCTGCAAACCAACCTCGAACGGGCGGAGGAGGAGGGCCTGCGGGATGTGGTGACCGCGATCGGCAACCGGCGCTTCTTCGACGCCTGCTTCATCGAAGAGGTGGAGAAGGCGCGAAAGGGGGGCGACAGTCTTTGCCTCGCGCTGACCGACATCGACAAATTCAAGCAGGTCAACGACCGCTTCGGCCATCTGGTCGGCGATCGCCTGTTGCGCCTGTTCGCCAACATCCTGGTCAAGAATGTGCGCGGACAGGACAAGGTCGCGCGCTTCGGCGGCGAGGAGTTCGCGCTGATCTTCCCGGGCGCGCGCCTGGCGGAGGCCGCGATCGCGGTCGAGCGGATCCGGGGCGTCCTCGAGTCCAAGCAATGGACGATAGAGCCGAGCGGCGAGCGCGTCGGCAAGGTGACCGCCTCGTTCGGCGTGGCCAGGCTGAGGCCCGACGAGTCGGCGACCGATCTTTTGCAGCGGGCCGATCAGCGCCTTTATGAGGCCAAGGCGTACGGCAGAAACTGCGTCGTGGCCGATCGCGAAAAGGACGACGCCCCGCCGTCCGGGCGACCTTCCAGCGGCCGGCGCGCCGCGGCGGGTTGACCTCTTCAATCGAGACCGCGAAACCGATGTCCGACTGCCGGAGCAAAGCGTTTGAGCGCGCCCTCGACGAGGCCGGAGGCAAGGGTCCCGCTCCGGGCGGCGGCGAGCCGGCGTCCGCGCGACGGCCCCGCATCGGCGCGGGCGTGCCCCTTGGATCCGCGCCCGCTGGCGGCGGCGAGGCGCGGTTCGGCCTCGCTCTGGACTGGACGGACGAGGCCGCCGATCGGCCTGCGCCGCCGCCCCAGGCTTCGCCGGGCGAAGCGGCTCGCCCTTCGGCCGACACGCCGGCCGAGATCGCCGCCGAGCTCGGCCTCGGCGCGCCGCTGACCCTCGAGCAGCTCACGTCACGATGGCGTAAGTTCCTCTGGCGCAATCATCCCGACCGGCAGCCCCTCGAGGCCCGGGAGCGCGCCAACGCGCGGGTCGCGGTCGCCAACACGCTTTATGAGCGGGCGCGGCGCGAACTCGCTCGGCCGCGATAGCGCCGGCGCCTCAACGAATTTTCAGTTCTGCTGGAACACCGGCCACTGGAGCTATTTCATGGCGGACGGCTCGTTCACCAGTGACAGGCGCGAGTATTTCAAAAAGCGGCCTGGGCATTGGCGGGCGCCCCAGCCGGGCGTCATTGAAATCGGATATTCCGAGCGCCAGGCGGAGAGTCTCCCGAATGGTCAGCTTCACGAATATTGGTACGCCCTCGCCCACGGCAAGGAGAAGGGCGCCAAGTCTCACGACAAGGATTTCTGGGGAACGGTCTGCAATTGAGGAGGCGCCTTCGGTCCCGCGCCCTCCGGTCTAAAACGGCCACCAGCTTTCTCCGCGGGGAGCCGATCGCTTCAGGCTTCATTCACCGCAACCCACCGGCCTTCGCGGTGTGAGCGGGCGATCGCGTGGATGGTCCGTTCGATGAGGAGGCCGGCGTCGAAATCGATGGCGAGCGCGGGGCGGCCGAGAATGCGATTGATGAGCTCGTGGGCTTCGATGACCTTGAGCTCGTTGAAGCCCATCTGATGGCCGGGCCCGGCGATGAACCGCTCGTAAGGCGGATGCGCCGGGCCCATCAGAATCTGCCTGAACCCTTGCGTCTCCGGCGGCCCTTCGGCGACATAGAGGGCGACCTCGTTGAACCGCTCCTGGTCGAAGACGATCGCGCCCTGCGCCCCGAAGGCCTGCAATTGCAGGCGGCCCTTGCGCCCCCAGGCGGCGCGGTTGACCTGGATCGTTCCCGAGACGCCGTCCGCCATTCTCAGAAGCGCGGTTGCGATGTCGAAGGTCTCGACCTCCCGGCGCCCGCCCCCGTCGGGCCGGTCCGGATAGGGCTTGCTCATCTCGCCGAACACTTGCGCAGGCGCGCCGATCAGGGTCGCGATCAGGCTCAAGGGGTGGACGGCGAAATCGTCGAGGGCGCCGTAGCCGGAGCTCGCCTGGGCGCGCCAGGAAAACGGCGCCTCGGGGTCGGCCATATAGTCTTCGTCCATTTCGAGGCGGAAATGGGTGAGCCGGCCGATCGCGCCCTCGTTCATCAGCCTGGCGATCAGGCGGACGGCTGGGCTCTGGATGTAATTGTAGCCGAGGATGGCGACCCGGCCCGAGGCGCGCGCAGCCCCCGCCATCCGCTCGGAATCTTCGAGCGAAGGCGCCATCGGCTTTTCGCACCACACATGCTTGCCCGCTTCGAGCGCGGCGATCGCCATTTGCGCATGCAAGGCGTTGGGCGTGGTGATCGAAACGACCTCAACGCCCGGATCGGCGATCAGCGCGCGCCAGTCGTCGGTCGAAGCCTCGAAACCGAACTCATCGGCGTGTCGGCGCGCCAGGCCCTCCTCGACCTCGCACAGCATGACCCGCCTGACGATCGGCGTGTCGTCGAACACCGCGTGAACGCCCGTCCAGGCGAGGGCGTGGCATTTGCCCATGTAGCCCGAGCCGATCAGTCCGACGCCGATCGTGCGCATGGCTTGCCTCCCCAGTTCATTCGCCCCGACCCGGCGCAGTCAATACAAATATTCCACACGCGGCGCAGATTGGAATATATGTTCTATTGATGTCGAAGCCCTGAGCCAGAATAGCGCAGGCGGGCGCGGGCGTCGCGTGGGCCGCGAGGGACTATGGCGAGCACTGTCACGACGACCGAACCGCCGGAGAGCTTCGACGACTTCCAGCGCCGCCTGATCGAGGTCGAGCCGCACCTGCCCAAGCGTCTCCGCCAGGCCGCGGCTTACGCGCTCGAACACCCGGACGAAATCGCGCTCGGCACCGCCTCCGCGCTCGCCCGCGGCGCGGAAGTGCAGGCCTCGACCCTGGTGCGCCTCGCCCAGACGCTGGGCTTCGCCGGTTTTTCCGAGCTGCAGGAGGTGTTCCGCTCCCGCCTGCGCAATCGCTGGCCGGACTATTCCGAGCGCCTGAGAGCGCTGCACGAGAATGCCCGCGACAGCGGCGATCCCACCCATCTCCTGTTCGGATTCGCCGATTCCGCCGCCGCCTCGATCGCCCGGCTGCGCGAGGGCGTCCAGCGGCGCGAGCTCGACCGCGCGCTCGGCGTTCTCGCCCGCGCCCGGACGATCCATTGCCTCGGCCAGCGACGGTCGTTCTGCGTCGCCCATTATCTGACCTATGCGCTCTCCCAACTCGGCATCGCGGCCTCGCTCATCGACAATGTGGGCGGCCTCGGGCCCGAGCAGCTCGGCCAGGCGGGCGCGGACGACGCGCTGATCGCGATCAGCTTCTCGCCCTATTCGCCGTTCACGGTCGATCTCGCCAGGCGCGCGCGGCGCGCCGGCGTGCCCATCGTCGTCATCACCGACAGCGCGCTCTCGCCGCTCGCTGGCCTCGCCGACGTCCGGTTCGAGATCGTGGAGAGCGACTTCGGCTCGTTCCGGTCGCTGTCGGCGACCTTCTGCCTGGCGATGACGCTCGCGGTCGCGGTCGGCGAGAAGCGGGCGGAAAGCGGGGGCTGAGCCTTTCGTCCCTGAGTTTACGCGGATCGCCTCGGCGCGTCCCCTCCCCCCTTGCGGGGGAGGGCCGAGGAGGGGGGTCGAGCTGTCCCAGGAAATAAGCAGGCAGCGGCGTATTCGATAATCTCCCCGGTCCGCGCGACCCCCCACCCCATAGGGCGTTCGGAAGAACGCCCGTCGTTCGACGGGCTATGCCCGCCATCACGCTCCAGCTTCGTTTACTCGGCAAGCGCCCGCCTTGGAGCGAATGAGACTTTCGGCACGAGAAACGCGGTCGCCGCCACCATGAGCGCGATTGCGAACATCGAGACGAAGGTGAGGT
>DATGHB010000181.1:0-5905 GCA_035308265.1 Roseiarcus sp. | reverse complement strand
CGGAGACATTGAAGCGTCTCGAGGAGGAGCAGCGGGAGTTCAAGGATTTCCTGGCGCGGCTGCGTTTCGCCAAGGACCGCGCCGAGTTCGATCAGTTCATGGCCGAGCGCCGCCGCCCCAATGAGCCGGATTCGCAGGCCGGGCCGCCGCGCAACTGACGTCTCGCCGAGCTTCGGCGCCTCTATGGCGGGGCGCGATTCCCGGAATCGCGCCCCGTTCGTTTCGCCGGAATGTCGCCTCGCTCAATCGATCCGCGTCGCGCGTTTTAACCTTCCATACCGGTCGGCTGCGCCGAGCGCAAAGGTCATGGCGAATCGACTTGACAAAAACCGAAGCCAGGCATATGGTTTTTTCTTCATCGGAATCTCCTTTCTCACACGGGCGCTGGCCGGGTGGGAGAGGAAAAGGGTGGGGTTTGAAACGCTGTGACCACAATCTGCGGGCGAGTCGATGGGAGAGAATTCGATTTTTTAATTTGAATCGCCCGTAACCCTTTGAAAAGTCCCGATTCGCAAAAATAAGCGTTAGTAAACGCCAGCTGTTTTACTGGCGCCTACTCGCATTTATGCGGGTTTTATGCGCGTTTATTGGCGTTTGCTCGGCGGAGAGGTCGCGCGCTGGTTGTATCGGCGGCGCCGCTTTAGGCACTTCTGCTCCGGCTGTTGGGCTTCGCCCCCTTGGGGCTCGCCTCGATCTCGGCGATGAACTCCCGGATGCGCGGGGCGATCTCTTTGCGGAAGCGCGCGCCGTTGAAGACGCCGTAATGGCCGACCCCTTCGGCGAGATAATAATGCTTCCTTCCCCCGGGAATATTGAGGCAAAGTTCATTGGCGGCGTGGGTCTGGCCGACGCCGGAGATGTCGTCTTTTTCCCCCTCGACCGTGAGCAGGCCGGCGTTGCGGATCGCGGTCAGATCGACCAATTGCCCGCGACTGGTCATCTCGCCCTTCGGCAAGGCGTGGCGCACGAACACCGTCTCGACCGTCTGCATATAATATTCGGCCGCGAGGTCCATCACCGCCAGATATTCGTCGTAGAACTCGCGATGTTTCTCGGCAGGATCGTCGTCGCCCGCCACGAGATGCTTGAACATGTCGAGGTGGGCGGTGACGTGGCGGTCGATGTTCATCGCCATGAAGCCGCTAAGCTGAAGAAAGCCCGGATAGACCTCGCGGCCGAAGCCGGGATAAGGAAACGGAACCGTATGCAGGCAGTTGCGGCGGAACCATTCGACGCCGCGCTTCTCGGCGAGCTTGTTGACCTGGGTCGGGCTGCGGCGGGTGTCGACCGGGCCGCCCATCAAGGTCATGCTGGCCGGGGCGTTCCGGTCGCCGTCAGCCTCCATCAGCGCCGCCGCCGCAAGCAGCGGCACCGAGGGCTGGCAGACCCCGATGGCGTGCACGCCAGGGCCGAGATGAGCGAGGATCTCGCGCAGGTAGTCGATGTAGTCGTCGAGGTCGAAGGGGCCGAGCGCCAGAGGAACCATGCGCGCGTCCGCCCAGTCGGTGATGGCGACGTCGAAATGGGGCAGGAACGCCTCAACCGTGCCGCGAAGCAAGGTCGCGTAATGGCCCGACATCGGCGCGACGATGAGAAGCTTCGGCTGTCCGACGCCGCCAGGGAAGTCCGGCCGCACAAAGCGGACGAGATTGCAGAACGGCCTGCTCCAGACGATCTCCTGACGAACCGGATAGGCGGCGCCGTCGACACGGATTTCGTTGAGCCCGAAGGCCGGCTTGCCGTAACGGCGCGTCAATCGCTCGAACAATTCCGCTCCGGCCGAGATGTTCTTGCCCAGCAGCGTGTTGGAGAACGGGTTCCAGGGATTGCGGAACACGAAATGCGCGGCGTCGGAAACCGCGCGCGCCGGCGCCAGCGCGGCGTGAGCCATTTCGTACAGCTGATAGGGGTAGGTTAGAGACATGAATGTGTACCCAGCCCGGGGCGAACGAGTCGCCTGACATGTCAGCCTATCGCTGGCGCCGCAACATATCAATTAAGTCTTAAGGATTAGGCGACACGCGAAGGCGCTCTTTCCGAGCTTTAGATAGCCCGTTCAGGAAGGAAACGCAGCAGCCCGCGCCGCCGTTCCATCGCAGCGAATCAAAAGCTGTCGGCATAGCTTGCACGCGCGGCCCCGCCGCCATAGCGGGCCGCGGCCACGAGCGGCCGCAGCTCGCCTAACAATGAGACGCTCGACGGCGCCTTCGCCGAAGCGCTCAGGCTTGAGCTTGGCTCTTCAACCGGACGCCTGCATCCGTCAACATGGTCGCCAATTCGCCGGACTGAAACATCTCGCGCACAATGTCGCACCCGCCCACGAACTCGCCCTTGACATAGAGCTGGGGAATCGTCGGCCAGTTGGCGTAGTCCTTGACGCCCTGACGAATGTCGGGGTCCTCGAGCACGTTCACCCCGACGACCGGCGCGCCGAGATAGTCCAGGATCTGGATAACTTGCCCGGAAAACCCGCATTGCGGAAACTCTGGCGTCCCCTTCATGAACAGGACAATCGGGTTTTCCGAGATCACCTTCTCGATACGTTCGCGAGCATTCGCCATGGCGTTGGTCCTCATCCGAGCGGGGTCAAGATCCCGCCCTTCGCATGAATGATATAATTTAGAGTCGTGTTCGCCGCCAGCCGACCTTAGACAAAAAGCTGTCAGCCGCCGGTGGCGTTCATGTGGCGTCGGGTGGCGGGCGCGGCCGTTCGGGCGATGACGAAATCATGGCCCTTGGGCTTGCGCGCGATGGCCGCGCGGATGGCCTGGACGAGCGGACCATCGGACGCGGAGCGGCGCAGCGGCTCGCGCAAATCCGCCGCATCCTCCTGACCGAGACACATGTAGAGCGTGCCCGTGCACGTCACGCGCACCCGATTGCAGCTTTCGCAGAAATTGTGGGTGAGCGGCGTGATAAAACCGAGGCGTCCTCCGGTTTCCCTGACGTCCCAATAGCGCGCCGGGCCGCCGGTCACGTAAGTCGACGGGATCAGGGTCAGCGAGTCTTCGAGACGGGCGCGCAATTCGGTCAGAGGCAGGAATTGCTCGGTTCGATCGCGCTCCATCGACCCGAGCGGCATCACCTCGATGAACGTCAGGTCGAAGCCACGCCCATGCGCCCATTTCACCAGGCCCAACGCTTCGTCTTCATTGAAGCCCTTGAGGGCGACCGTATTGATCTTGATCTTCAGCCCCGCCGCGGAAGCCGCGTCGATCCCGGCCAGAACGACGCTGAGATCGCCCCAGCGCGTCACTTGGCGAAACTTCTCCGGGTCGAGCGTATCCAGCGAAACGTTGACCCGCTCAACCCCGCAATCGGCAAGTTCAGAGGCAAAGCGCGCGAGCTGCGAGCCGTTGGTGGTGACCGTCACCTCGTCGAGCGTCCCCGCGCTCAAATGCCGGGAGAGGCCCCGGAACAGCGACATCACATTGCGCCTGACAAGCGGCTCGCCGCCGGTAACGCGGATTTTGCGCGCGCCCAGGCCGATGAAAGTCGAGCACAACCGATCGAGCTCTTCGAGCGACAAGATATCCCGCTTGGGCAGGAAATTCATGTCCTCGGACATGCAGTAGACGCAGCGGAAGTCGCAACGGTCGGTGACCGAGAAGCGCACATACGAAATCGCGCGACCAAATGGGTCGACCAGCGGTTGAAGGGCCGGAGGCGCGTGCGCGTTCATTCCTCAAGCATATAGACGCGCTGCTGCTTGAAAGAAAGGCGCGGGTTAGGCCTGTTCGTCGCAAATGCTTGGTTCGCGAGCGTTATATTTAGCGCGTCACAACGACGCGGGCGCCAACCCTTGCCCGGCCATAGAGGTCGATTACGTCATCGTTGGTCATGCGGATACAGCCCGACGAAACGGCGTGCCCGATCGTGTCGGGCTCGTTCGAGCCATGGATTCGATAAAGCGTGCCCGCGAGATACATCGCGCGCGCGCCGAGCGGATTGTCGGGGCCCCCGGCCATGTGCCGCGGCAGGTCCGGCCGGCGCCGCAGCATCTGGGGAGGCGGCGTCCAGTCGGGCCATTCCCGCTTGTAGCCGATGTGGGTGACCCCGGCCCAGGTGAATCCCGGCCGTCCGACGCCGACGCCGTACCTCAACGCCCGATGGTCAGGCAGGACAAGATAGAGCCGGCGCTCGCCGGTACGGATGATGATAGTGCCCGGCGCTTCCCTGCCGCCGAAGGCGACCGTCTCGCGCGCGATCGGCGAAGCCACCGGCTGCAACTGCGAGTCCACGGCGTTAGCGAACAGAGGCGCCGTCCCGGCGCTCACGAAGAGACCAGCCCAGACGGCGGCGCGAATGAGATTCCTCAGCATGATTTCCCCCTCAAAGAACCCATCGACAGCTTCAATGCCCGCATAAAACCGCCCGCCCGTATTCCGGTTGGAGGCGGCGTTGTGGCGCAATTATGGCGCAAGGCAGTCCTGATACAATGCACTGCGGCCGCCGCAGATTCGCAAATTTCATCATTTGCGTTAACTTGTGGCGAAGAAGACACATCAAACTCGTCGATTCCGGCTTTCCAGATCTTCGATCGCGGCCAGCCGCTCCGCTTCAGCGAGGTCGTCGGCGGTGTTGGCGTTGAAGAAGGGATCGACCGGCCCGGCCGGCCAGGCGACGGCCGCAACCCGGTAGCGCGCGGCGAAGTCACCGACCTTGCGGAGCCCTTCGACGACAAGGGCGTGGCGCAGCGCATCGCGCAACGCCACGGGCCATAGTCCGATGACGGGATGGGATCGCCCCTTTGAGGCGGCGACCGCAAGCTCGGCGCCTTGGGCCTCGAGCGCCTCGCCCAACCGCGCGACCAGATCGGAGGGCAGGAAGGGACAGTCTCCCGGCACGCTCAGAACCCACTCGGCCCCGGGTCGGTTGGCTGCGGCCCAATCGAGCGCGGCGAGGATTCCGGCGAGCGGTCCGGGATTGTGCTCGACCCCGTCGGCAATGACCGGCAGGCCGAACGGCGCGAAGCGCTTAGGATCGCCATTGGCGTTGAGAATGAGGCCGTCGCATTGCGGCTCGAGCCGCTCGATGACGCGGGCGAGAATCGCCCGCCCGCCGATCTGACGCAGCGGCTTGTCGCCGCCGCCCATTCGCCGCGCGAGCCCGCCCGCAAGAATGACGCCCGGCGTGGGGGAATTCCCGGCCCTCACGGCCGCCGCGCCTTGGCGCGCGGCGAGCTTGACGCGCCGCGCACGGTCCGCGCATGTCGGCCCATGGCCGTCGTCAAGTTGGATCTTTCGGGACTGAAGTGCCCTCTTCCCGCGGTCAAGGTCCGCAAGGCCTTGAACGCGCTCGCGCCCGGCGACCGGCTGGAAGTGCGCTGCACCGATCCGCTAGCGGCAATCGACATTCCCCATCTTATCGGGGCGACCGGCGACCGGTTGGAGGCCATCGAACGCGGCGAACGCGACATCGTGTTTCGCATCGCAAAATCCGCTACCCTTGCGCCAAAGCCGTCGCCTTGACGACCCCATGACGAGCTTTCTCACATCCCTCGGGGGCGGCGAAAGAGGCTGAGTTCACGGCCGAAAGTCAGCGAGGGCGCCCGCCGGCGATCGGCGCCTCGGCGCAGGATTCAACCAGCGCGGGAATTCCTGGCGCACACGAGAGTAGACGCGGTCGTCGACCGCGTCGCCGCGCTCCAAAGGGCGTCTGGAAGGACGCCCGTCTGTCGACGGGCTATGGAGCGCGGCGACAATTTGCCGCATCGACCCAAACGCAACCCGCTCTCTAAAAATCGCTGGCGATCCCTTTCACCTCCCAGTCGCCGTAGCGCGCCGGATCGAGGCCGCCGCGGCCATTGACTTCGCGCGGGGGAGCGCGCTTCGCCTCGGCGCGGCGCGCTTCGGCTTCTGCAAGCGCCCGTTGCGCCGCGGGCGGCAGGGCGCGCCGAGATCGG
>DATGHB010000180.1:0-3385 GCA_035308265.1 Roseiarcus sp. | reverse complement strand
GAGAGTTGAAGCGCCTTGCCATGGACCTCGACGGTGGGCGGCTTGGCGTCATCGGCCATCGCCGCCCCCTCAATGGCGATGAAGACCGATAATAGCGTTGTCGCTCGAAGCATTGCGCGCGCCTTGAGAAGCCGAGGATCGGCTCGGCCGCCGTATCGAAGCACCATGAGGGGGCGGAGTCGAGAGGACGGCGCCTCTTCATTGAGCGCCTGTCCCGATGGCGGCGCTTCCCACCAAAAGGAGGACCGCCGCCGCGAGCACGCCAGCCTCGATGATGCACGCGGCGCGGTAGAGCTTAAGCGCCCGCCTTATGTCGCCCGCGTCCGCCTCGCGCCGGCCCGCGCCCATGAAGGCGTCGTCGACCAGCGTTTGCCCGTAGACGCGCGGCCCGGCGAGCTTCAAGCCAAGCGCGCCGGCCATCGCCGCCTCGGGCCAGCCTGCGTTCGGCGAGCGGTGATGCGAAGCGTCGCGCCAGACCGCGCGCACAGCTTCGCGCGCCGAGGCGCCAGGCGTCAGCGCAGCGGCCAGAATGAGCCAGAGCGCGGCAAGCCGCGACGCTGGCAGATTGACGAGATCGTCGAGCCGCGCCGCCACCCAGCCGAAGGCCGCGTAGCGCTCATCCTTGTGCCCGATCATGCTGTCGGCGGTATTGATCGCTTTATAGAGCGCGGCGCCAACGAGGCCGCCGAGCGCGGTCCAGAGGATCGGCGCGACGACGCCGTCGGAGAAATTCTCCGCCAGACTCTCGATCGCCGCCCGCGCGACGCCCGCCTCGTCCAATAGGTCGGGATTGCGGCCGACGATCTTTGCGACCGCGCGGCGACCGTCTTCAAGGCTCGCGGTGAGCCCGTCCGCGACCGCGCCCACGTGGGCGCCAAGGCTGCGCTGAGCCGGCAGGCTCGCGGCGAGAAGGACGAGCGCGGCGAAGCCGAACGCGCCCCACGGAAGAAGCGCTCGCGTCGCCAGCCATGCGACGAGCCCAATAGAGGTCAGATAGATGAGGAGCGCGCCCGCGCCCATCGCTCGCCGGGCGGCGAAGCTTGAGGTGGGCCGATTGGCGATCGCTTCAAGCCCGGCAAGCCAGCGGCCCATCCAAGTGACGGGATGGCCAATCGCGCGATAGAGAGACGCGGGGTAGCCGACCAATGCCTCAACGACGGCGGCGGCAAGCGCGAGCGGCAGCGAGAGCAGGAGCGACATGAGACCGGGTTTGCACTGGGCCGCGGACGAGGAGGCGTTCACCTATCACGGCGGCGCGCTCGAAGTCGCCCGCAGGCTCGCTCCGCAAGCGCCCGAACCCTGGATCGATCTATCGACCGGAATCAATCCGCACGCCTATCCCCTGCCCGATCTTGAAGCCGAAGCATGGTCGCGGCTGCCCGAGCGCGGTGCGCTCGAGACGCTCGAGGCCGCCGCGGCGGATCGTCACGGCGCAGCCGCCGGAAGCGTGGTCGCGGGACCCGGCTCGCAGGCGCTGATCCACGCATTGTCGCACGTCTTGCCGGGCGCGAAGGTTGGCGTGCTGGGGCCGACCTATGGCGGTCTTGGCGCCGCCTTCGCCGCCGCGGGCGCCCAGGTCCTTGAAGTCGAACGGCTCGAGGAGATGGGAAGCCTCGACATCGCGATCGTGGTCAATCCCAACAATCCGGACGGGCGGATCCTTCCGCGCGCCGGCCTCCTCGATCTGCACGAGCGGCTCGCGCGGCGCGGAGGCGTGCTGATCGTCGACGAGGCCTTCGCCGATTTCGATTCCCATGAGAGCCTCGCGCCGGCGCGGCCGGCAAGCGGCGCGGTGGTCTTACGCTCGTTCGGCAAGACTTATGGGCTCGCCGGCCTTCGTCTCGGCTTTGCGCTCGCTTCAGCCGACATCGTCGAGCCGTTGCGGGCGGCGCTGGGACCATGGCCGGTCAGCGGGCCGGCGATCGCGATCGGGGTTCGCGCGCTCGGCGATTCGGATTGGCTGGAAAGAATGCGCGCGCGGCTCGCGAAGGAAGCGGCGCGGCTCGACGGGCTGCTCGAGGGCGCGCGCTGGCGAATCCTCGGCGGAACGCGCCTGTTCCGGCTGGCCGCGCATGAAGACGCCTGCGGCGCCTTCGAGCGCCTGCTCGCCGCCGGTATCCTCGCCCGCCCCTTCGCCGGCGAACGGAAGCGGCTGCGATTCGGGATTCCCCCCGACGAGGACGCATGGGAACGGCTGGCCACAGTTCTTCGGGCCTGACCCGCTTGCCTTCCCGCGAGCGCCGCATAAAACCCGCGCATGGGCCATCGCGCGCCGCGAGTCTTCACGATTCCCTCCGGGGCGCCGTTTCTGCCGACACTGAGCCGCGCGCTTCTCGATGGAGGGCTCATCGAGGGCTTCCCCGGGCCCGGAGGGCCGATGGCCCTCTCCTCAGCGACGATCTATGTGCCCACGCAGCGCGCCGCCCAGGCGCTGGCCAGGGCGCTTCTCGCGGCGAGCGGCGCCCAGAGCCTGCTCCTGCCGCGCATCGCTCCGCTCGGGGCCTTCGAGCCGGACGAGACGGCAACGGCCTTCGACCCCGAGAGCGATGAGCCCCGCACACTCATACCGCATGCGGTCGGCGCGCTCACCCGTCGCCACGTCCTGGCGACCCTCACCCGGGCCTGGGGCAAGGCGCTCAAGGGCGCGATTCGCCGGGTCGACGCCGATGGGCGCCTCGTCGTCGATCCCGCCGAGCCGGCTTTGGTCGCAGCGACGCCCGCACAGGCCTATGCGCTGGCCGGCGATCTCGCCGCGCTGATCGACGACATGATCATCGAGGGGGTCCCGTGGACGAAGCTCGAGACCCTCGCGCCTGAATTCCATGATCCCTATTGGCGGATCACCCTCGATTTCCTGAAGATCGCCATCGCACGCTGGCCGGAGTGGCTGGCGGGGCACGGCCTCATCGACCGGGCGACAAGGACCGCGCTGTTTATCGATGACGAAATCAAGGCGCTCGAGGGTGGGCGGCGTGGCCCGACCATCATCGCGGGCTCGACCGGCGCCAATCGCGCCACCGCGCGTCTCATCGCAGCGGTCGCAGTCGTGCCTGAGGGCGCGGTCGTGCTGCCCGACCTCGACCTCAACCTCGACGGGCGCGCATGGGGCATGATCGGCGCGAGCGGCGATAGTTCCCTCGGCCTCGCCGGCCATCCGCAGGCGCTGCTCAACCGGCTGATCGGCGAAGTCGGCGTCGAGCGCGAGGAGGTGACGCCTCTCGGCTCGCCCACCCCTCAACTTGCGGCCCGCTCCGCTTTCCTGAGCGAGGCCCTCCGCCCCGCGGAATCGACCGACCTCTGGCGCGAACGCGGATGGGCGTTGTCGCCGCTCTCGCTCGGCGCCGCGCTTCAGGGGGTCACGATCATCATCGCCGACAACGAGAAC
>DATGHB010000179.1:0-2853 GCA_035308265.1 Roseiarcus sp. | reverse complement strand
GCGAAGGACAAGGAGAATGAGCTTTCGCCCGCGGAGAAGGGGCAGATCGCCGCCTTCAAGAAAGAGCTCGATCTGTCGACCAAGTTCATCCCGCTGTGGGTCAAGATTTGCGTCGCGATCGCGCTCGGACTCGGCACCATGGTCGGATGGAAGCGGATCGTGATCACCGTCGGCGAGAAGATCGGCAAGACCCATCTGACCTACGGCCAGGGTGCGGCGGCCGAGCTCATCGCCGCGGCGACGATCGGCGCGGCTGACGGCTTCGGGCTGCCGGTGTCGACGACTCACGTGCTCTCGTCCGGCGTCGCCGGCACGATGGTCGCCAACGGTTCGGGCATGCAGTGGTCGACAGTGCGCTCGATCGCGCTCGCCTGGGTGCTGACGCTGCCGGCGGCGATGGTCATGGCCGGCGCCCTATTCCTGATCTTCCGCCAGATCTTCTGACCGGCCGCGCGCGCCCTGAGGATAGGCGGGAAGCCGGGCGGTCGGCGCTTGGCGACGGCGGACGGCGAAAGTTATGCTAGAAGCGGTCCCCATCATGCCGGCGAACGGCCGAAGGGGAGCGCGCATGGCCACCATCGACGACATTCTTTCCGCCATTGACGCCGGTCAGACGGCGGCGCTCGAGCGCCTGTTTGCTTTTCTGTCGATCCCGTCGATCTCCGCCGTTCCGGCGCATTTTTCGGATTGCGAGCGGGCCGCGGACTGGCTCGCCGCCGAGCTTGGCGACCTTGGATTCGAGGCGGCCAAGCGTCCGACCTCGGGCCGCCCGATGGTTGTGGGCCACATCAAGGCCGCCCGGCGCGAGGCGCCGCATGTCCTCTTCTATGGCCACTATGATGTGCAGCCGGTCGATCCGCTCGACCTTTGGCGGAGCCCGCCATTCGAGCCGAAGCTCGAGGCCACTCCGCAAGGCGATCAGATCGTGGCCCGGGGGGCCTGCGACGACAAGGGCCAGCTCTCGACCTTCCTCGAAGCCTGCCGCGCCTTCAAATCGTTCGGCGGGCCGCCGTGCCATGTGACGGCGCTGTTCGAGGGCGAGGAGGAGACGGGATCGCCGTCGCTCCCAGCCTTTCTCGCCGACAATTCCAAGGAGCTGAAGGCCGATATCGCGCTCGTCTGCGACACCGGAATGTGGAACCGGTCGACGCCGGCGATCACCGTCGCGCTGCGCGGAATCGCGAGCGAAGAGGTGATCCTGACGGGCGCCAATCGGGATTTGCACTCGGGCCTTTACGGGGGCATGGCCGTCAACCCGATCCATGTGCTCGCGCGCATCCTCGGCGACCTGCACGACGATAACGGCGCCGTCGCCATTCCGGGATTCTACGACGGCGTCGAGGACCTGCCGCAGGAGATCGCCGACCAGTGGAGCGCGCTCGACTTCGACGCCGCGGGGTTCCTGCGCGACGTGGGTCTCACGACGCAGGCAGGCGAGCGGGACCGCACGCCGCTCGAAGCCTTATGGTCGCGGCCAACTTGCGAGGTCAACGGTATTCAAGGCGGCTACGCCGGCGAGGGAACCAAGACCGTGCTGCCGGCCAAGGCCAGCGCCAAGATCACCTTCCGGCTGGTCGGCAAGCAAAACCCGGAGCGGGTGGTCCAGGCCTTCCGCGCCTTCTTAACGTCGCGCCTGCCGGCGGACGTGAAGGCCGAATTCATCGGGCACGCCGGCAGCCCGGCCATTTCGCTGCCGGTCAGGAACCAGGCGCTGAAGATCGCGCGCCGCGCGCTGGAGGCCGAATGGGGGAAGCCAGCGGCGCTGATCGGCAGCGGCGGGTCGATCCCGGTCGTGGGCGCCTTCAAGCGCGAGCTCGCCATGGACAGCCTGCTCGTCGGCTTCGGGCTTCCCGACGACCGCGTCCACTCGCCCAACGAGAAATACGACCGCGCGTCGTTTCATAGAGGGGCGCGATCCTGGGCCCGCATCCTGGCGGCGCTGGCCGCGTGAGCGGGGGCCGCGTCGGCGTCGGCTGCGGCGCCGCGATCGTCTCGAACGGGCGCATTTTGCTCGTCAAGCGGCGGCGCGCCCCGGAACGGGGCAATTGGAATCTCCCCGGCGGCAAGGTCGATCACCTCGAACGGATCGAGGATGCGATCCGCCGCGAGACATTGGAGGAGACCGGCCTCGCGATCCGCCTGACGCGTCTCCTGCAAGTCACACAGATGCTCGGCCAGGACGGCGAGCATTGGGTGTCGCCGGTGTGGCTCGCGGAGGTCGTGCGGGGCGAACTGCGCAATCTCGAGCCCGAGAAGGCGGAGGCGGTCGCCTGGTTTGCGCTCTCCGATCCGCCGGCGCCGCTCGGGCAGGCGGCCCGCGAGGCGATCGCGCTCATCGCGCCGGTCGCCGGACGAGGCGATGCGCCATGAACGCCTCTCGCCGCGCTCTTCACCGCGACCAGTTCCTCGCCTCGGTCAAGCAGGCCCCCCTCCTCATGGGCATTCTCAACGTGACGCCGGATTCGTTCTCCGACGGCGGGCGCCATTACGATCCGGCGGTGGCGATCGCGCGGGCGCGAAAAATGGTCGAGGAGGGCGCGGCGATCGTAGACATCGGCGGCGAATCGACCAGGCCCGGCCATCTTCCGGTCTCCGAGGCCGAAGAACTCCGGCGTATTGCTCCGGTCATCGAGGCGCTGGCCGACCTCGATGCGCCGATCTCGATCGATACGGCCAAGGCGGCGGTGGCGCGCGAGGCGGCGCGGCTCGGCGCCTGCGTCATCAACGATGTCTGGGGCCTGCAGCGCGATCCCGGCATGGCGGACGCCGTGGCGGAGACCGGCTCGGCGGTCGTCGTCATGCACAACCGGGAGGAGAAGGATCCGTCGGTCGACATCCTCGACGACGTCGAGC
>DATGHB010000178.1:0-4001 GCA_035308265.1 Roseiarcus sp. | reverse complement strand
CTTCGCTGACGATCCAGAGCGCGAAGACAGCGGGCCAGGGACAATGGTCGCGGCACAGCTCGGCGAGATTGCGCCCGGTGACGATGCCGAGCTTGGCGGACAGCGCCTGGTAGAGCATCGCCGCGACATTGGCCGCGAGCGACACCCAGAGGAGCGCGTAGCCGTATTTCGCCCCGGCCTGGATGTTGGTGGCGAAATTGCCCGGGTCCATATAGGCGATCGAGGCGATCACCGCGGGACCCGCGAACAGGAGCGGGCTCCGCCAGCGGACCTGACCGGCCAGAACGTCGCGAATGCCGGCGACGGTCCGGTCGGTCATCCCCATGCTTTCGCGCGCGACCGCGTCGCTCATCACCCGACTCCGACCCGTCATGCCTTGCATCCATAATTTAGCCGTTGCTACGGCATAGTCAATAGGCTGAAAAGAAGCGCAAAGGCTGGATGCGGTCGCCTGCGCTAAACTTGGGTTGCATTTTGCAGCCGAGGCTGCATAATGAAACAGGACCATATTTCGCCGTAGGCCAGGCGGAGCGAGGGCGATTTGGGCGCTGCCAGGCGGAGCAAGGAGCCGGCTTCCGCGGATGCGGCGCTGGCGGCCGAGCCGGCGCAGGCCGACCGGTTCGTGAAGGCGCGCTCCGCGCGCTCGGCCTCGATGCTCGAGGATTACACCGAACTGATCGCCGATCTCATCGCCGCCAACGGCGAGGCGCGAACGACCGACATCGCCCGGCGCATGGGCGTCGCTCACCCCACCGCCAGCAAGACCATCGCCCGCCTCAAGCGCGAAGGCCTGGCGCGCGCCAGGCCCTACCGCGGCATCTTTCTGACCGAGGCCGGGGCGGCGATGGCGAAGAAGGCGCGCGAGCGCCACCGGCTGGTGGTCGATCTCCTCATCGCCGTGGGCGCGCCGCGCGAGGCGGCGGAGGCCGACGCCGAGGGCGTCGAGCATTACGTCTCCGCCGCGACGCTCGCCGCCTTCGCGGCGTTCCTGCGCCGCCGCGGGGACCAATAGTGTCAAACCGCCGATTGCATGGGCGGAAAAGACGCGCATAATCGCCATCAGCAATAGGCTTGTTGCGGATTTTTTCGGCCGCGGGCGAAAACCCCGCGCGGGATTGCGGAGCGGCCCTGGGCGGGAAACGCGATGATCGACCTCGAAGGCGTCGAGAGCGTAGCGGATGTGGCGCGCGCGCAGGCGCTGCGTCGCGGGAGCAAGCAGGCGCTGTCCTTCGACGGTCGGGCGATGACCTTCGCCGAAGTCGACGCGATGGCCTCGCGCGTGGCCAACGCGCTGATCGCCTCGGGCGTCAGGACGCAGGATCGGATCGCCTATCTCAGCAAGAACGGCGATCATTTCCTGCCGTTCCTGGTTGGCGCGTGCAAGGCGCGCGCGGCGCTCGCGCCGTTCAACTTCCGCCTTGCGGCGCCGGAAATCGCCCGCCTCATCGAGGATAGCGGCGCGAGGATCATGTTCGTCGGCCCGGACGTCGTCGACCTCGCCGATCGGGCGGTCGCCTTGCTCGCCTCGAAGCCCCGGATGATCGCGCTCGGCTTCGACCGTGAGGGCTACGAGCGGCGCGACGCCTGGATGGAAGCCGGGAGTGCGACCGATCCCCTGCTCGAGGCGGACCCTGAGGACGACGTCGTCCAGCTCTATACGTCGGGCACCACCGGCGTTCCCAAGGGGGTTCAGCTGACCAACCGCAACTACCTCACGGTCTTCGCGCTGCCCGTTCCTGCGGGCGGGCTGAATTATCAGCCAGGCGACACGGTGCTGGCGGCGATGCCGTTCTTCCACGTCGCCGGCGTCAATGTCGCGCTGATCGCGATGGCCAGCGGCGCGCGCTCGGCGATCCTGAGAGACGCCGCGCCGCAGCTCATTCTCGACATGATCGGCAAGGAGCGGGTCAATCACGCGTTCCTCGCGCCCGCGCTCATTCAGATGCTGATGCAGGCCCCAGGGATCGCGAGCGCCGACCTTTCCAGTATGCGGAGCCTCACCTACGGCGCGTCCCCGATCTCCGAGGACCTGCTCAAGCGCGCGAGCGCCCGCTTTGGCTGCGAATTCGTTCAGCTCTACGGCATGACGGAGACTTGCGGCGCGGGCACGTTCCTCCCTCATGCGGATCATGATCCGGCGAAGGGGAAGCTCAGGTCCTGCGGCGCCGCCTGGCCGGGCGTCGAGCTCAAGATCGTTGGGGGCGACGGCGCTGAAGTCAAGCGAGGCGCGGTCGGGGAAGTGGTGATCCGCTCCCCGGTCGTCATGAAGGGCTATTGGATGAAGCCCGAGGCGACGGGGGCCGCGATCCGCGACGGCTGGATGCACACCGGCGACGCGGCTTACATGGACGAGGACGGCTATGTTTTCATCTATGACCGGGTGAAGGACATGATCGTGACCGGCGGCGAGAATGTCTATCCGGCCGAGGTGGAGAACGCGCTGTTCGGCCATCCGGCGATCGCCGACGCGGCGGTGATCGGCGTGCCCGACGATGACTGGGGCGAGGCGGTGAAGGCGATCGTGGTCCTGAAGCCCGGGGCGCCGCGCGACACGGCCGACATCATCGCCTGGGCGCGGGCGCGCATCGCGAATTTCAAGACGCCGAAGTCGGTCGATTTCGTCGAGGCTATCCCGCGCAATCTCTCGGGGAAGATCCTCAGGCGCGAACTCCGCGAGCCGTTTTGGAAGGGACGCGACCGCCGGGTCAATTGAGCCTGGCGGAATGGACGCCAGCCGCGGCCGGCGCTACGCGAAGACGACGGGAGCGGTGAGCGGCTCGTTTGCCGCGCCCGCCGCGACGGGAAAAGCATGGTCAAGCTCAACGTCATCTACACGCGCACCGGGGACAAGGGCGAGACGGGGCTCGGCGACGGCTCGCGGCGGCCGAAGAGCGACGCGCGCGTTCAGGCGATGGGCGACGTTGACGAAACGAACTCAGCCATTGGTCTGGCGCTGATTGCGGTCGGCAATGCGAGCGACGCCGCCGATCTCGCGATCGAGCCGATGCTTCAGCGAATCCAGAACGACCTGTTCGACCTCGGCGCCGATCTATGCCTCCCGCGGCGGGCGGACGAGGCGCCGGGGGCGGTCTTGCGGGTCGCGCCGTCTCAGGTGAAGGCGCTTGAGAAGGCCATTGACGCGCTCAACGAGAAGCTCCATCCGCTGCGCTCGTTCGTGCTGCCGGGCGGGACGGCGGCCGCCGCCGCGCTTCATCAGGCGCGCGTGGTCTGCCGGCGGGCGGAGCGGGCGATGGTCGCGCTCGCCGCCATCGAGGGCGAGGAGGTCGGCGAGGCCGCGCTCGCTTATGTAAATCGGCTGTCCGACTACCTGTTCGTGGCCGCGCGCGCCGCCAACGACTTCGGCAGGTCGGACATCTTGTGGGCGCCCGGCGCCAATCAGGGCGAGAGCGATGAGCCGGCCGAAGGCGATGAGTGACAACAAGGATCAACGCGCCATGCGATTTGCCCGAACCGGCGCCGTCATCGCGAGCGTAAGCGAAGCGATCCAGGGATGACGGACATAAGCGGTGGCTCTGGATCGCCGCGTCCCCCCGGGCCAAGACCCGGGGGTCCTCGCGATGACGAACCCGCCCGAACGCATCCTCGTCTGCAGACCGCCATCGGCGTCATCAGCGGCACGTCGATGGACGGAATCGATGTCGCGCTGATCGAAAGCGACGGCGAGGCCGAGCTTAAGACCGGGCCCTCGGCGACCTTCCCCTATCCGCCGCCTGTCGCACAACGCCTGCGCGAAGTGGTCGCTGACTTGAGCGAGGCCCAGGCGCCGCAACTCGAGCTCGAGCGGCTGGTCACCGACGCCCATGTCGCCGCGGTCGAGGCGTTCCTCGACCGGTTTTCCGTTGGCCGCGAGCGCATCGCTCTCGTCGGCCTGCACGGGCAGACCATCCTGCATCGGCCGCGCGCCGGCCTGACCCGCCAACTCTGCGACGGCGCGCGCGCTGCGGCGGCGCTCAAGATCGACGTCGTCTCGGACTTCCGTT
>DATGHB010000177.1:0-9060 GCA_035308265.1 Roseiarcus sp. | reverse complement strand
TCGTCAACGCGGTGACGGCGTGGCTCTTCGCCTCGGGCCGCAAGGACGACATCAACCTCAGAGGCGCGTTCCTGCACATGGCCTCGGACGCGCTGGTGTCGGTCGGCGTGGTCGCAGCCGGGCTTTTAATCCTGCTCACCGGGTGGCTCATCATCGATCCCATGGTCAGCCTCGTCATTAACGGCGTGATCGTTTGGGGCACATGGGGGCTCTTGCGCGATTCGGTTCAGATGTCGATGGCTGCCGTCCCGGCTGACATCGATCCCGCGGCGGTCAGGAATTTCCTGGTCAGCCGACCGGGTGTCGCCGCCGTGCATGATCTGCATATCTGGCCGATGAGCACGACGGAAAACGCGCTCACCTGCCATCTGGTCATGCCCGAAGGCCATCCGGGCGACGCCTTTCTCCACGAGCTCGCCCGCGACCTCATGAAGCGCTTCAAGATCGTTCATGCGACGGTGCAGATCGAGGTCGATCCGCGCCTGGCGTGCGCGCTCGCGCCCGACGAAGTGGTTTGATCCGCAATCCAGGAGACGATCGGCGCCCAGACTATTCGGATTGCGTAACCTCGCGCACCGGCACGCCGATTCGTGGCGCGGCCTCCGCGAGGCGCCGATCGAGCGTGCAGAGCGACGCGCCATGATTGGCGCAGATCGCCAGATGGAGAGCGTCGCCCGCGCGGAGATTGAGCTCCGATTGGTCGGCGAACCGCGCGGCCGCGCGAAAGTCTTCCCGCGCCACCGGAAGGGTCCGAAAGCTCTCGGCGCAAAGCCGGGTGAACGCCGAAAGCGCGGCGGCGCGATGGTCCGCGCCGAGAGCGCCCGTCCGCAACTTCATCGACAGCGCGGAAGCAAACTCTGTCGCCGTCCAGTCGCTGATCGTCAGGTCGGACGTGTCCTGTCTCGCGAGCCAGGTTTGTGAAAGAGCCGTGTCCGTTTCCTTCGTCAAAGCGCTGACGATGACCGATGTGTCCACGTAGAGCATCAGTAGCGCTCTTCGTCCCGCACGCTTCTGAGCCAGCTTCGCGCCGGCTGGGGCTGGGCGGGCTGAGACGCGGTTACGGCGCGCAATGCGCTAAGATCAATGGGCTTTGCTTGTCGCTCGACGCCGATCAGCCGCGCGACCAGTTTCCCCCGCCGGGTGATCCGGACCGGCTCGCCCCGCTCGGCGCGATCGATGAGTTCGCTCAAATGCGCCTTCGCCTCGGCGACGGTGACCTCGTCCATGACAGGTTCCTTCATGACCATCTATTTGGTCATTTATAGCTTAGGCGCGCCCTTGGAGCCAAGCCCAGCCTCCAAGTCCTTTAAATGTGGAGCTACTCCGCCCAGCCGCGAAGCTCACGCCGGGCGACCGCTTCGATCACCGCCATGCCGTCGGGCGAATCGTTGAGGCACGGGATGGCGGCGAAGCGCTCGCCGCCCGCGGCGCGGAAATAGCCGGCGTTCTCGACCCCGATCTCCTCCAGCGTCTCGAGGCAGTCGGCGGCGAAACCGGGGGTTATGACAGCGAGCCGCCTCACGCCGCTCAAGGCGAGGTCGCGCACCGTCTCCGCGGTATAGGGCTTCAGCCATTCCGCCCGGCCGAACCGCGACTGGAAGCTCATCGGCAGGCGTTTCTCATCCCATCCCAGCTCTCGCCGCAAGAGCCGCGCCGTCTCCGCGCACTGGCGAGCGTAGGGGTCGCCCTTGTCGGCATACGCCTGCGGTATGCCGTGGAAGGAGGCGAGCACCGCCTCGGGCTCGAAGTCGAGGCCGGCGAGCGCCCTCCGCACCGAGCGGGCCAGCGCGCCGATATAGACGGGATCGTCGTAATAGGGCGCGGCGATCCGGACCGCCGGCTGCCAGCGCATGGAGGCCAGCGCCTCGAACGCCTTGTCGGCGACCGTCGCGGTCGAGGCGGCGCAATATTGCGGATAAAGCGGAATGACGAGAATGCGGTCGCAGCCTGAGGCCTGAAGCGCCTCGAGGCGCTCGCGGATCGGGGGCGCGCCGTAGCGCATCGCCCAGTCGACGACGACTTCCCGGTCGAGATCGCGCAGAGCCAGCGCGAGCTTTTCGCTCTGCGACCGGGTGATCGTCTTCAAGGGGCTCTCGTCCAGCTCCCGGTTCCAGATCGACTCATAGTCGCGCCCCTTGACGCGCGGGCGGCGCGCGAGAATGACCTGGAGGATGGGCGCCCACAGGAGCCGCGGCGTCTCGATGACCCGGCGGTCGGACAGGAATTCGTTGAGGTAGCGCCGGATCGACCAATAGTCCGTCGCCTCCGGGGTGCCGAGATTGACGATCAGCGCCCCGACCCGGCCGCTTTGGCCAAGCGGAGCGCCCGCCGGGCGATCCGGCCGGAGCATGGTTTCCGTCAATGTCCGGCGGCCGGGGTGAAATGGGTGGCGACGCCGTTGATGCAATAGCGCAGGCCGGTCGGCGGCGGCCCATCCGGAAAGACGTGACCCAGATGCGAGCCGCAGCGCGCGCAATGCACTTCAGTGCGGGTCATGCCAAAGCCGCTGTCGACGCTCGTTTCGATCGCGCCCTCGATCGGCGTGTTGAAGCTCGGCCAGCCGGTTCCGCTTTCGAACTTGGTCTCGCCCCCGAACAGGGGCTGCCCGCAGCCGGCGCAGGCGAAGACGCCCGGCCGCTTCTCGTGGAGGAGGGCGCAGCTGCCCGGCCGCTCGGTGCCGTGAGCGCGCATGATGTCGTATTGCTCGGGCGTCAGGATGGCGCGCCATTCGGCGTCGGTGTGGGTGATGGGGAAGCTGTCCTGTTTCATTCATGATCCTCCTTCGGAGCAGCCATCATATAGGGGCGATCGTCGCTCCCGGCACGCGGATTTACGCCGGCGAACGATCCGAAGTTACGCAGGGAGCGGCTCAGACCCCCGGCCGGCGATTGCCTTTGAGTGGGGCGGCGGCCAAAATTACGGGATGGCGGCGAAAAAGATCGACCGGCGGCTGATGGCGGCTGCGATCGCCGCCGTGGCCCTCTATCTGGGGCTGGCCTATGCACTCGCCCCTTTTTCTGGCGCCATTTCGAACACCAGCCCAGGCTCGCCGGACTCGAAGCGACGACGCTGACCGCGCTCGGACTTCGGGGCGACCCGATCAATATCGGGCTCGAAGGCTCCGAGGACGACGTGCTCTGCGCCCTGCACGCGGCCGGGTGGCGGCCAGCCGACCCGGTGACCTTGAGTTCGAGCGTCAGGATCGTCCGCAGCGTCCTTCTCGACCGCCCTTATCTGGACGCGCCGGTCAGCCCCCTCTTCTATGAGGGCCGAAAGCAGGATCTCGCGTTCGAGAAACCCTCGGGCGCAAGCGCGAAGACCCGCCACCACGTGCGCTTCTGGCGCGTGCTTGACGCCGGCGACGCCGGCCTGCCGGTCTGGCTTGGCGCGGCGGTCTTTGACGACGGCCTCGGCGTCAGCCATTACACCGCGCAGATCACCCACCACACCGCGGCCGACATCGACGCTGAGCGCGATCTCCTGATCTCCGACCTCAAGCAGGCGAAGAAGGTTGCCGAGATCTATTCGGGAGCGGCGTCGGCCCGACGCTGTTCGCGCGCAACGGCGGCGGCGACCCCTATTTCACCGACGGCGACATCGCCTTCGCCAAGCTGGTCTCGGGCTGCGAGACCGAGGCGCCCGCGCCGCGGACGCTCTTGGAACCGCCCCAAATCGAGGCGAAGAACAAACTGTTCGCTTGGGCGAAGCGTCTGTGGCGGGCGCTGCGAGGGGGGACGTAGGCAAAGCACGAAAGGCGGCTTTACCCCTCGAACACCACGGTCTTGCCGTGGTTCAGCAGCACCCGGTCCTCGAGCACATTGGCGACGGCGCGGGCGAGCACGCGGCGCTCGATGTCGCGCCCCTTGCGGACGAGGTCCTCGGGCGTGTCGCGGTGGCTGATCCGTTCGACGTCCTGGCCGATGATCGGGCCCTCGTCGAGGTCGGAGGTGACGAAATGGGCCGTCGCTCCGATCAGCTTGACGCCGCGCTTATGCGCCTGGTGATAGGGCTTCGCGCCCTTGAATCCGGGCAGAAACGAATGATGGATGTTGACGCAGCGTCCGGCGACCTTGGCGGCGAAGCCGTCCGACAGGATCTGCATGTAGCGCGCGAGAACGACGAGATCCGTGTTGGCGGACCTGATGACCTCCCAGGCCTGGGCTTCCTGTTCCATCCTGGTTTCCCTGGCGACCGGCAGACAGTGAAAGGGAATGCCGCCGAAGTCGATATGGGCGTACGTCTCGCGCGGATGATTGGCGATGATCGCGACCGGGTCCATCCTGAGTTCGCCGCTGCGCCAGCGATAGAGGAGATCGACCAGGCAATGGTCGAAGCGCGAGACCATGAGAACGACCCGCTTGAGCCGATCGGAGGGGCGCATCGCCCATCTCATCGCGAAATCGGCGCCGATCGCCTCGAAGGTCTGGCGTAAGGCCTCGATGTCCGCGTGGGGCCCGGCGGGGTTGAAGACGACCCGCATGAAGAAGTCCCCGGTCTCGACATCGTCGAACTGCTGGGCGTCGAGAATGTTGAAGGCGCCGTCGAACAGGGCGGCCGAGACTTTCGCGACGATGCCGGGGCGGTTGACGCAGGAGAGCGTGAGGATGTGGCGGGCGGGGGACATGCGACGGGCTTCTTGAATGCGGCCGGCCTGTGGCCGGATGCGAAGCGCCTTGGTAGGCAAGTCGACGACCGGTCGCAAGCGCCGGGTGACGTCTCGTCGCCAAGCTCCTAGGGGGCGGCCCTTGTTTCAGGGCGACTTAACGTCTCAGCCACGCGATCTTGCTTGGAACCGAATCCGCCATCGCTGAAAGCTCGTCGCCTGGGGGAGAGCCGTCGCCGCCTCCTTTAAGGCGCGCGCTGCGCTCCTGCCGCGCGGTATGGAGGGCGCCTTCCGCGAATGAACGCGCCGCGGCCTCCGCCTCGAACTGCTTCGTGAGCCTGGCGAGCCTCTCTTCAACAACGGCGCGTTCGCCGAGCGCCGATCTCTTCTCTTCTTCGAGTCTGGCCTCGAGGGTCGCGATCTTCTGTTCGGCGCTCCCGAGCGCGGCCTCCTGGTCCTTCATCGACCTGGCAAGCGTCTCCGACCTCTCCACGGCGGCGGCGCGCGCCGCCTCCGCCTCCATATGAACGGCGCGGGCCGCGGCGAGATCTCGCTCGAGTTCGCCGACCCTGTTTTCGAGCGATTTCGCCGCCATCGCCTGATCCAGAACGCGCTGTTCGGACTCCCGGGTGACCGCATCCTGCTCATGCATTTCAGCGCGCGCCTCGATCAGAAGCCGCTGCGCGCCTTCCAGTCGCGTCGAAGTGGCGGCAAGTTTTTCCTGAAGGCTCGCCTCGCTCAGCCGCTGCGCCTCGATAGCGTCGAAGTGAGCAGCCTTCAGCTTCGCGTGCGCGGCCGTTTCCTGTCCCAAAGCGGCCTCCACTTCCGCAAGGAGCCGTTTCAGGTCGTCGCGCTCGTGTCTTGACTCGGTCAATTCCCGATTGAGCTTCGAGGCGCTGACGACGAACTCTTCCAGCCTCGTCCGCAGGGCGGCGTTTTCCTCGCCCAGCAAATTGCAATGGTCATTCAGGGCCGCCCGCTGCCGCTCGACTTCGTTGAGGCGATTCTCCCTGGCGGCAAATTCGGCGCGAATCGCCGGAAGCTGCTCATTGGCCGCATGCAGGCCTCGCCGCATGTCATCGAGCTCGCGCTCCGTCCGGTCGAGTTTCTCGCTTCCCTCCGCAAGCGCGGCGTGCGCCTCGCAGGAAGCCGCCTCGGCTTCCATTGCCGTGCGTTCGAGCTCCGCGACCCGAGCCGACAGCGCGTTCTGCGCGACCGCCAGTTGGTCCCGCTCAACCCTCAGTTCGGCGCGATCCTTCTCCAGGCAGTCGTGCGCCGCGGTCAAGCCCTCCAGTTTCCGTTCGGCTTCGAGATGGGCGATTTTTGTGCGCTCGATCTCAATGAGCGTCTGATTAATGGGAGTCAGAGCATCGTGAAATTCCGCTCTGATCGCCTCGATGTTTCGGAACGAAAATTCGATTGAGGCCAATTGCGCGCGCAAGGTTTCGTTTCGCCGCCCAATGGAGTCGAAGGTTCGTGCGACTTTCTCGGAATTCAGCGTGCTGTCTTGGCGGCTTGTCGGCTCAAGGAGGTCGCCGCGCGCGGCGCCCGCCGAGCCATCAGAAGCGGCGGCGTGCTGGCCAGCGGGCGCGGGTTGCGGACCGTTGCCGAACAGCTTCTCCCAGACTGGTCTCATGACGGCGGCTCCAGGCGAGGCGCGACCTTCGCGATCGAGGGAGGCGGGAAAACGCGCTTACCAATTTGTTAGAGCGACTTGGTTGACGCTACGTTAAGAGACTGCGCCCTCATATTGAGCGCGCCGATGATCACCCCGTTCTTCGAGGAGTTTGTTGCTCACAGAGCCAGGCTGGAGATCCATAAGCGGGCAAACGAGGAGGGTCCGGCGGCGTCTGACAGCTTTCGCGCAGCGCTACGGACTTGCCTTCTTCAAAAGCCCCTCCACCGCCGGAAGAATACGCCGAACGATGACCTCGACCCCTTCGGGGCTGGGATGCAGTCCGTCCGCCTGGTTGAGCTTTGGGTCGCCCGCGACGCCGTCGAGGAAGAACGGATAGAGAGAGACATCGTAAGCCTTGGCCAGAGCCGGATAGATGGCGTCGAAGGCGCGATCGTATTCGGGCCCGAGATTGGGAGCGGCCCGAATCCCGGCAAGAAGGGTCGGCAAATGGGCGGCCCGGGCCTTGTCCAGAATCGCCGCGAGCGCCGCCTTCGTCGCCTCCGGTTTCTGACCGCGCAGCATGTCGTTGGCGCCGAGCTCTACAATGAGCGCGTTCGCGTCGTGCGGGACCGCCCACTCATAGCGGGCAAGGCCGTCGGCCGCGGTGTCGCCGGAGACGCCGGCGTTGATGACCTTGACGTCGAACCCCTTCGCGCGCAGCGCCGCCTCGAGGCGATCGGGGAAGGCCTTGCCGGGGCTTAAGCCGAATCCGGCGGTGAGGCTGTCGCCCAGCGCCACGAGGCGAAGCGCCTGGGCCGCGGCGGCGCGCGGGGCAATCGCCAGGATCGCGGCGAAAGCCAGCGCCTGGACGAGATGGCCCGAACGCCCATATGAAGGCCACACGGTTCTGAGGTTCCCGGACAATGGTCTTTCCTGCGGTCGCGATGCGCGGCGTCGATCTCAGTCTCGGCCGCGGGGCGGCTCGCGTGCATATCCTCCGCGACGTCTCGCTGACAATCGGCAGGGGGGAGGCGGCGGGGATCGTCGGCGCGTCCGGCTCGGGCAAATCGACGCTTTTGATGATCATGGCCGGCCTCGAGCGGCCGGACAAGGGCGAGGTCGAGATCGACGGGGTGAAGCTCGGCCAAATGAACGAGGATGCGCTGGCGCGGTTTCGCGGGCGGCGGATCGGCATCGTGTTCCAGTCCTTTCACCTGATCCCAACCATGACCGCGCTCGAAAATGTCGCGGCGCCCCTCGAACTCGCTGGCGCTACCGACGCGCGAGAGCGCGCAAGGGCGGAACTCGCCGAGGTTGGTCTTAGCGACCGGCTCTCTCACTATCCCGCGCAGCTGTCGGGGGGCGAGCAGCAGCGCGTGGCGCTGGCGCGCGCGCTCAGCCCCCGCCCTTCCCTCCTGATTGCGGACGAGCCGACCGGCAATCTCGACGAGGCGACCGGGCGCGCGATCATCGAGCTCATCTTCGATCTGCCGGCGCGGCGCGGCGCGACGCTCGCGCTCGTCACCCACGATTCCGCGCTCGCCTCGCGGTGCGACCGGGTGATCGGCATGCGCTCGGGCAGGATCGAGCAGGAGCCGGCGCCGGCGCCGCTTCGGGCATGAACGCGCCTGCAGGGTTCGCCACGCCGTCGAGCCGGGCGCCGATCCTGCGCTTCGCGCTTCGCGACCTGCGCGGCGGGTTCAAGGGCCTCCGCAACTTTCTCCTCGCGATCGCGCTCGGCGTCGCGGCGATCGTGGGGGTGGAGAGTCTCGCGCGCGCGCTGAACGATGGCCTGGGGCGCGAGGGGCGCGTGATTCTCGGCGGCGACGCGTCGTTCTCGCTCATCCATCGCCGTCTTTCCGCCGACGAGCGGAGCTTCCTCGAGGCTCACGGTTCGCTGTCGACGATCGCGACCATGCGCGGCATGGCGAGGGCCGCGAGCGGCGATGCGGCGCTCATTGAAATCAAGGCTGTCGAGCCGTCATGGCCGCGTCTCGGCGCCGCCGCCTTCGCCCCGCCCATGCCGCTCGAAGAGGCGCTCGGCGAAAAGGACGGCGTGTTCGGCGCGGCGGTGGAGGACGCGCTGCTTGCGCGGCTCAATCTGAAGCTCGGCGACGTCATCCGCATCGGCGAAGCGAGTTTCGCCCTGCGCGCCGTACTGGTAAGCGAACCGGACCGGCTTGCGACCGGCATCGGGCTTGGGCCGCGCGTGCTGATCTCGCAAGCCGCTCTCGACGCGACGAAACTGGTCGAGCCGGGATCGCTCATCCGATGGACGACGCGGGTGGTCATGGGCGGGCCGAACGGCGCGCCGGGCGGCGCCGCCGTCGAGGCGCTCATGGATGAGGTGAAGCGAGCCTTCCCCCATGCCGGATGGGACGCCCGCTCGCGGCTCGCCGTATCGCCGGATTTCAGCCGCGACCTCGACCGCTTCGCCGGGTATCTCGCCCTGGCCGGATTGTTGTCGCTCGTGGTCGGCGGAGTGGGCGTCGCGAACGCGGCTCAGGGCTTCGTCGAGCGCAAACGCGCGACACTGGCGATTCTCAAGGCGATCGGCGCGACCGGATCGGGCGTCGTCATGATTGCGCTCATCGAATTCCTGATCGTTGCGCTGACTGGCGCGCTCGCCGGCGCCGCGCTCGGCTCGGCGATTCCGTTTCTGGTCGCCTGGCTGTTCGGCGCCTTGCTGCCGATCCCGCTCGCGCCCTCGATCGCTCCTGGAATCATAGGCCTCGGGTTGATTTATGGAATCCTGACGGCTCTTGCCTTCTCGGTTCCCTCGCTAGGGCGCGCGCACGATCTGCCGGTGACGACGCTGATCCGCGACATGATCGAGGAG